>CAYYJE010000019.1:30515-38168 GCA_964472165.1 uncultured Prolixibacteraceae bacterium
CTGCCTGTATACCTTCAGTTGTAGCTGAGCAGTCTTCAGGCTTTCAATCCCTTTATCGAGGCTGCTGAATAGTTCTTCTATTTTGGCGACAATGCGGTGTTGCTCGGGGAGGGGGGGAATTACAATTTCCAGATTCTTGAGGATAGTTTGGCTAATATTGGGTTGAGCACCTCCGGTTCCCTGATCGATTAAATGACTCCTTTTATGGTATAAATAGTGATAGAGAAAATCAAGACTAACCATTGAATTCTTGTAAATTCCGCAAACCGCCTGGTTTGTGGCTGCATCAACCCCAAGAAAGCCAAGTTTTCCGATTGTTGCTCCATATAAAGCAATCAAAAGCGTGCCTTTGGGAAAGATTTTCGCACTTGAGTTTCTGACTGCTTCTTCAGAAATAGTTTCTTCAGTGTTGAAAATAACACCCTTTTCCAATTCACCCGACTTGACCCATGGAATTTTTCCGGAATAATATTCAGGATTCTTTCTTGATGGAGTTCCACCACTGGTTGTTTGGAAAACTTCACCCAGTTTCCGGATGCTCCAGGTTTGGGGTAAACTGTTTTTTAAATTCATCTGGGAACGATTGTAAGGAAAACCATGGTTTAGTCAAATTTTTCAAAGTTGGATCTGGATGAACAACGATAGGCAAATGGTGGCTGGTCCCTTTTTATGATTTGCCTTATCTCTTCCCACTTTGAAACCAATAATTTCACAATGTCCCAATAACGAAAACCACTTTTTGAAGGGGGATTTAAAAATAGTATCCCTACTCCATTTTCAATATACAATTCTTTTTGGTGCCTTTGGGTTTGAATACGAAAATCCTGAGTTATAACAACTCCATTGACTTCTCCTATTCTGGGAATCCATTCTTCATCGGCCATTCCTGTACCAAAATCTTCTTTTATTGAACGTACTTCTATTTCAAGTTCATCCTTTTTGTTGAGAGGGTATTGTAGATTGTTTAGCCCGGCCGCCAACTGATTAGGTAAATTTTCATCAATATAAACGACGCATTTTCTCATTATGCTGCGGATTGAAAGTATTCAATTGCATCGATAACATTCTGCACAGAAATATTATAAACAGAAGCAATGAATTCCGGAGTCTCCTCAGCCTTGTACATTCTATATATCGTTTGAGCCTGAATATTTGTTCCATAAATTACTGGCTGTCCAAACTGATGACCAGGATCACAAACTATCGATTTATCTTTCCCCATTGGCCATAATCTAATGGCTAATGAGTCGGTATTAAAATCCAGATTTTTAAAAAACTCTTTAATAAATCCTAATTTAAACTGTCTGGAAGCATCAATAGTAAAAACAGATCCGTTACTTTGCTCAAACAACACCTTTTTCCCATCCGTCTTGATCTTATTCAACACCAAACTGTTAGCAAAGGGATAAAAGGTATGGTATTCTTTGCTCAAAATATCATGTGCTTGTAAGATCTCCCTTGATTTAACTCCTGCTTGTGATAATTCGAAGAAAGTATGAATTTCAATTAATGAGAAAAAATTAACCGCCTTGGTCAGGTCAACATTCCATGTATAGGAATAGTTATACTTTTTCCCTATCCGGTCATCCAAAAATGAATTTGTCCACCGGTTGATCTTCCAATAGGGAATCCTGAGGATTGTCGCCATGTCGGGCAATGTGTATATGCCTTTACCTAAAATTGGTCTTGTCTGTATGCCCTCCTGCATTTCTAATAATCAGAATAAAAAGCAAATATACAATTTTAAATTGCCAGGTTTTCATTTACTTCCTGAATAATGCTCTCCATCTCCTGGCCGAAGAGCTGCCACATTTTGCCCCTGCCTCCGCGAGCATCAAAAGGTGTATAGTCCAGGTCATCAAGCTCAATGTGCACGGAGGTGGCGATCTGCTCCTTCAGCATGGTAAGCCACTCCATCTGCTCCCTGGTGAATTTCAAGGCTGCCCCAGCCTGTTTTCTGAACAGCCAATCCCTGAAATTCCGGTCCACTATTTTGTCATAAGGAATCAGCTCCTGGTCAATCCCCGCCACCCTGCGGATAAGCGACACCAGAGCCACAAATTCATTCCGGGGCTTTCCGCTGACATTCTCCAACTGCTCATAAGCCCTCCACACATTCAACGGGGCCAGGGTGGGCCTCTCCTGCACGATCTTATCCACCAGTTCCCTGATCATGCTGAAGGTCATCTCCCGCCGCCGGTAAGGTTGTGAATAGAATATCTGCAAAGCCACCATTTCGTCTTTATGCGTTTCCACCCATTCCCTGAAGTCGCGGACTGTTGCCATGGCTTTATCCTTGTTGTCCTTCTCCCAGCCTGCACGGAGCAGTTCATCAGGATTGAGCAGGTCGATCTTCTGCTCATGGGCTTTGCGCACGTTATCAATGAATAGGTTCATTTCCCCCGTAAACACCCTGGCCGCCTTATTGCGCAGATCCTCCAGCCTTTTATCAAGGATAGCCTCAATCTTCTCCGGCGCTTCTCCCTTATGTTCTTCCCTGACCTGCTCCCCGATGCTTTCGATAATATCAGGATTATAGGCACTCAGAAGGTCTTTGACCACCTGCTTCAGGGGCACGCCTCCCGACTTATCTTCAAACTGCTGTTTCTCCTTTTCGGTGATTTGCCTGTCCAAACGGGTGAGGCGGTTGGCCAGAGAAGAGAACAGCTCTTCATCCCTGGCTCCCACAGCCACTGCTGCCAAAAGGTCTTTCAACGGAACACCGGGTTTCTTCTCCAGAGGCCGGCTGTCGGTCTTCAGACTGCGGGTAACCCCTATGGCGTCGACAATTACAAAATGGTCCTTGGTCACCCTGGCAGAGGGAGAGACCTTTTTCAGGTCGTCGTAGCTGATGATGCGCGTACCCCGGCCTTTCATCTGCTCAAAGTAATTCCGGCTTTTCACATCCCTCATAAAGAGCAGGCATTCCAAAGGCTTCACATCGGTGCCCGTGGCTATCATGTCCACTGTCACGGCAATACGAGGGTGATAATCCATCCGGAATTGCGCCAGCACAGATTTTGGGTCTTCCTCCGTTTTATAGGTCAGTTTCTTGCAGAAGCGGTTTTCCTCATTGAATTCCTCCCTGACAATGCGGATGATGTCATCGGCATGGCTGTCGGTCTTGGCAAAGATCAGGGTTTTGGGTACCTCAAACTGTCCGTTACCTTCAAACCTGTCAGGAAACATTTCAGGAAGGTGGTCACGGAAGGCCTTTATCACCGTTCTTATCTGATTGGGGTTGACGATGTCCCTGTCAAGATCCATGGAGGAATAGGTCTCATCTTCATCCTGAAGCTCATACCGTTTCTTGCGGGTGAGCTTATCCCGGTGCTCCACATAGGCTCCCTTCCAGAGGGTTCCCCCTTCTTTGGTGACTTTGGTTTCAATCAGGTAAACATCATGCCCCACATTTACCCCGTCGGCCACTGCCATCTCATGGGAATACTCCGAAACGACATTCTGCTGAAAATAGGCATAAGTGCGGGCATCAGGGGTGGCGGTAAGCCCAACCTGGAAGGCATCAAAATAATCGAGCACCTGCTGCCAGAGGTTGTATATACTCCGATGGCATTCATCCACGACAATGAAGTCGAAGTATTCCACCGGCAGCTTTTTGTTATATTCCACGGGAGGCACTTCGCGTGGCTGCCATCCCGGTGTCCATCGGGACTCATAGGGATTCTCCTCCTCGTCACTCTCCTCCAGCTCCTGGCCCTTCAGAATGGCGTAGAGCCGCTGAATGGTGCTGATGTAAACCTGGTTGTCGTCAGGGATATACCTTGATTTGAGCCGGTGTACCCCGTATAATTCGGTGAACTTGCGGTTGTCGTCATTGGGCAGGAAAGACATGAACTCCTGCTCAGCCTGTTCCCCCAGGTTCTTCGTGTCAACGAGGAACAGTATTTTCCCTGCCTGGGTGTATTTGAGCAGCCTGTAGATGAAGGTGATGGCTGTATAAGTCTTCCCCGCTCCGGTGGCCATCTGGATTAATGCCCTTGGTTTGTTCTTCTTGAAGGAGGCCTCCAGATTGCGGATGGCTATTTCCTGACAGTCACGCAAACCTTCTGCCGGCAGATAAGGCAGGTGGAGAAGGGAGGCCCTCAGGGAATGGGGCTTTCTCATCCATCGCTGAAGGGTTTCCGGCCTGTGAAAGGTGAAGAGGTTCCTGGCCCTGGGCTTTGGATCCCTGAGGTCAAAAAACTGGGTGATCTCACCGGTACTCAGGTAGACAAAATTGAGGGGCTCGTTGTTCAGGTATTTCAGTTTGGCAGTGGCATATCCGTCAGCCTGGTCTTCATGAGTGGTCAGATTTTGTCCTTCCTCCTCACGTTTGGCTTCTATGATACCAGCAGGCTTACCTTCCACAAAAAGCACATAATCGGCGGGACCGGCATCCGTTTGGTATTCCCTGACGGCCACACCAAATTTATTGTACAGATCGATCTCTTGTTTATCCTGAACAATCCATCCACAGGATTCAAGCTGCCTGTCAATCTCTTCACGGGCTTTTTGTTCGGGATTCTGGTAAGGCATAGTTATTAAAATGGCAAAAGCAAAGTTAACATTATTCGGTTTATGAGAAACGGTTACGTTCAGGGCTTTTTTGTGGTGGGACCATGTACGACCAGGGTTCTGTCCTTCAGGATTTCCATCGCATCGATAAAGCCTACCCGGCTATTGCCGGTTTTGGAGGTCCGGCCGTTACCGAACGGCTTTCCCATTCGGTCTGGGGATCGGACATGGAAACCGGCGGACGGAGAAGCAGCTTCGGCTCGCCCACAATTCCGGAGAAATCGGGCTTCATCTCCACACCATACACCCAGCTCTCCTCAATCTCGTTAAAAAGTCCTTTGGCCAACGCCCAGTCGGCACTGAACAAGAGGTAAAACCTTCCGTCGATTTCGTAGAGTTCAGGAGCCCAGAAATTGGCCACATTCCACGAAGATTCCATATTCCCCTGGTAGATCCTTCCTTCATCCTTCTACTCCAAGTCAGCGGAGGAGTACATTTTAAAGCCATCTCTCACTCCTCCTGTGCCGATCATGTAATAAAACCCGTCGGAAGCTTTCAGGATATAAGGATCCCCAAAAGCAACCGGACGCGTGAATTTTTTACCGGTGTAAACACAATCAATCGTGTACACTATTACATTGCCTATATCGCATTTTTTTCAATCTCACCACTTCATCGGTACTTCCATCAGCAGGATTTCTGCGTAGGAATCTGCCTTGACCGACAAACTGTCCACATCCCAGAGTCCAAACCCATCGCGGAGATTCAGCGATTGACCGTTGATACTCACATCACCGCTGATGATAAAGGCATACACACCGTTGCCTTTGGCCTTGACTTGATATTCAGCAGTCATTCCCTGGTCGAAATTTCCCAGGTGAAACCAGGCATTCTGATGAATCCAAACCCCTTCGTCCTCCGGGTCAGGTGAAAGGACCTGTTGCAGCTGGTTACGGCGGTCAGCCACATTCAGCGTGAGCTGGTCATATCGTGGTTTCACCTGTTTCTTGTTGGGGAAAATCCAGATCTGAAGGAATTTGACGCTTCGATCCTTGTTTTTGTTGTATTCGCTGTGGAAAATCCCCGTTCCTGCACTCATCACCTGGATGTCGCCATGCCTGATGACGGCCACATTTCCCATGCTGTCTTTGTGCTCCAGATCCCCTTCAAGCGGGATGGAGATGATTTCCATGTTGTCGTGGGGATGGGTTCCAAATCCCATCCCTGCTTCCACAATGTCGTCATTGATGACCCGGAGTGCTCCGAAATGGATTCTCTCCGGATCGTAGTAGTTGGCAAAACTAAAGGTGTGCCGGCTGTGAAGCCATCCGTGGCGGGCATCGCCACGGGTTCCGGCTTTATGGAGGATGGTGTTTTCCATGTTTTCTGAAATCTTTTCTTGATTTATTGACTTCTTTTCAGGGCACACAGGAGTGATGTTACTTCATCAGGCCTGCCTGACCAGCTGGATTTCCGCACTGATTTTTACATCGTCGCTCACCAGCACTCCACCGGTCTCAAGCGCCGCATTCCAGGTCAGTCCGAAATCCTTGCGGTTGATCTTTCCGTTAACACTGAAACCGACTTTCTGGTTGCCCCAGGGATCTTTCATCACACCGCCAAATTCAACGTCCAGTTTTACAGGTCGTGTTACACTTTTAATGGTCAGATCGCCATGAAGGATATAATTTTCGTCGTCTTCTTTTTCAAATTTACTACCCGTAAACCGGATTGACGGGAAGTTTTCCACATCGAAGAAGTCGGCACTTTTCAGATGCACATCACGGTCAGCCACTCCGGAATCAATTGAAGAGGCGTTGATCTGAAGTTCAATCTCCGACGTCATGAACTGATCACCCGAAGTGTATACATCGGCGCTGAACGCTTTAAAAACACCTTTCACATTGCTGATCATTAAATGCTTTACCTTGAAAGAAATTTCACTGTGTGTGGTATCAAGTCCCCATTTTGTTTTTTCTGTCGTATTCATCTTTGTAAATTTATATTTGTTATTGATGGGACAAAGATAGGGTGATCCCTGCGGGTGGAAAATGGAAAAATAAAGGGATCGATGGTACATATCAGGGATATTCGGATATTTTTGTATTTTTTATCCTTATTATCCCTGGAAACGGTCAGTTGCCGATGAGCGTATCCCTGAAGAAGCTGAGCGAATGACCGGTATTTTTTTTGAAGAATTTGCTGAAATGCGAAGGATCTTCGAAACCCAGGTCAAAACCTATCTCTTTGGCGCTCTTCCCGGTGAAAACGACCATACGTTTAGCCTCGAGGACAATCCTGTTCTGGATGTAATCCTTGGCCGACACATCCATGGATGACCGGATCACTTCATTCAGGTAATTGGGCGTCACATTCAGCTCGTCGGCATAATCCTTGACCTGGTGCCATTTGGAATAGTGATTTTCAACGATCTCTCTGAAATTTTTCACGAGAGTTTTTCCCACCTCCATCCGTTGGGGATTGAATTCGGGTGATGCCGGAAAGCTTTCGTGGCATTCGATGAGAAACAGTTTCAGATATGCGCCGGTAATTTCCAGGGAAAGGTCGCTTTTAGAATGGAATGCGGCCAGCATCTGTTCTGCAAAAGGCCTGAGTTTCTCCCTCAATTCAGGGGAGAGCTGCAGTGGAGGGGTTTCATCGCTTTTCCGGAAGAGATTCAGGTTGGAGATGAAATCGGGCCGGATGCTGTTTCTCCCAAGGAATTCTGATGTAAAAAGAATCACATATCCCGTGGGATCAGGGTCGGTAATGATCTGGTGAATCTGTTCGGGGCTTACAAAAAAGAGGTGGTGGGGAAGGATGGGATATTCCCTGAAATCGATGATATGTTTTCCGGTGGCTGTCAACGGCCATATGATGGTGTAGTAATGATGCCGGTGGGGATTGTCGGAAATACCCCCCAGGTGCTCATCGATTTCCTCCATGGTCTTCATCACGAAAGGTGCAGGCGCACCATTGTACATGAGCTGATAGGAATAGATCTTCTCAGTTACAGCAGGCATGGGCTTTGATTTGTGAGTGCGAGGATAAAGATAGCAGGTTTTTCCGCACTTACAGGTCATTTCATGTTGACCCGTTTGTTCCACCTTTCCCAGGCAGATTCCATCTCCTGCACCT
>CAYYJE010000020.1:0-37527 GCA_964472165.1 uncultured Prolixibacteraceae bacterium
GAAATGAACCTCGACCATTCGGTATGTACCTATTGCGGCCAGTGCGTGGCGGTGTGTCCCACCGGCGCCCTCACCGAGGTGGACCATACCGGGGCTGTGGTGCGTGCCCTGGCCGATCCTTCCAAGACAGTGATCGTGCAGACGGCTCCGGCGGTACGTGCCGCCCTGGGAGAGGAGTTCGACATGGAACCAGGCACCCTGGTGACGGGCAAACTGGTGGCTGCCCTCCGCCGCCTGGGCTTCGATTATGTCTTCGATACCGATTTCAGTGCCGACCTCACCATCATGGAGGAGGGCACCGAATTGCTCAACCGGCTGAAAAGGCACCTTGATGGTGATCCGACTGTTAAACTGCCTATTTTAACCTCCTGCTGCCCGGCATGGGTTAAATTCTTTGAACACCAGTTCCCCGACATGAAGGAGATCCCCTCCACAGCACGTTCCCCGCAGCAGATGTTCGGCTCTATCGCTAAAAGCTATTTTGCCGAAAAACTGGGTATCCGGCGCGAAGACCTTGTCGTGGTGTCGATCATGCCCTGCGTGGCCAAGAAGTATGAGTGCGGAAGGGATGAGTTCGCCGTAAACGGGAATCCTGACGTGGATTATGCCCTTACCACCCGGGAACTGGCTGCCCTGGTCAAAGTATCCAATATTCAGTTCAGACTCCTCCCCAATGAGGAGTTTGATACGCCAATGGGAGAGTCGACAGGTGCCGGCGTAATCTTCGGGACCACAGGAGGGGTGATAGAGGCAGCCGTGCGTACAGCCTACGAAATTTTCACCGGCAAGGACCTTCCTAAGATTGAGTTCGAGGAACTTCGGGGTATGGAAGGGCTTCGAAAAGCCACCATCGATTTTAACGGACTTCCCATCAACATCGGAATTGCCCATGGACTGGGAAATGCCCGCAAACTGCTTGAGGAAATCCGTTCAGGGAACATCTGGTTCCACGCCATTGAAATCATGTCGTGCCCAGGCGGATGTATCGGCGGTGGCGGTCAGCCCTACCACCACGGCAACGCGGAGATCCTGAAAAAACGTCAGATGGCCATTTACCGGGAAGATTCTAACAAGACCATCAGGAAGTCGCACGAGAATCCTTATATCATCAAGCTGTATGAGGAATACCTGGGCAAACCGATGAGCGAAAAAGCGCATCACCTGCTGCATACCCATTATTTTGACCGTACAAAATAAACGGCCGGAATCGGAGATCAGGAGTTATATACTATTAAAATTACGATTATGCCAAAAATAAAATTGTCAGATATAGCAGTGGAGACCATCAGGGAGGTCTGCAAAAGCTTCGGGAACCAGGAGGGAGAATTGATCAATGTGCTGCACCAGGTTCAGGGTAAACTGGGCTATCTGCCTGCGGAAGTCCAGGAACTGATTGCACAGGAACTGAAAATGTCGGTGGCCAAGGTGTATGGCGTGGTCACCTTTTACAGTTACTTCACCATGATTCCCAAAGGAGAGTTTCCGATTTCGATTTGTATGGGTACCGCTTGTTATGTTAGGGGTGCTGAGCAGGTGCTCTCGGAATTCCGCCGCCAGCTCAAGGTGGAGGTGGGGCAGACCACTCCCGACGGTAAATTCTCGCTTAGCTGCCTCCGCTGCGTGGGAGCCTGCGGTCTGGCCCCTGTAATCATGGTGGGAGAGAAAGTTTATGGGCGTGTTGCTCCCCAGCAGGTGAAGCAGATCATCGCGGAATACCAGGAAGGGTGTCCTGCACACGAAGCTAAATCGGCTTAGCCTGTTAAGCAGGGCTTCGCCTGTTCAAAGGAATAAGTTGCCGGTGTGGTTTACTCCGTAATGGCGGAGCCGGCTCCTTAATTAATGAGACCCCTCCTGAAGAATTATTGCAGGATGTTTATCTTACGAGGGTTTTGTAACGGTTTTTATCGAATCTCTAAGGATTATTCTGGGTTTCAGAAGCACTTTGGTAACATTCATGTCTTTATTCTCCAGTTTAGAAAAAAGAAATTTGACTGCAATCTGAATAATATCGGTGACTGGTTGGGAAACACATGACAATGGGGTTGAAAGATAATCGATATACGGATGGTCATCAAAAGTGAGGATGGAAAGGTCTTCGGGTATGCGTAAATTTTCCTCTTTTAACGCCTTTAAACATCCCATCGCGATCGGGTAACTAAGGGTCAGGATGGCTGTCGGCCTTACTTTCTGCTGCATAAGAAGCTTCGTCTCCAGATAACCGTTCTGAATGGTAAAATCATCCCCCACAATTGAATAGTGCTTCACGCTTGTTCCTTCTATCGCTTCAGTAAACCCCTTAACCCGTAGCCGGTTAGGAGTGGATTCCCTGACACCCTGAATACAGGCAATTGAATTATGTCCGCTGTTGACGAGATATTTTGTGGCACGAAATGCCCCGTCATAATTGTCGGTAGATACGTAGGGCAAGTCCAGATCTTCAAAATAGCGGTCAATGCATATGACGGGCAGTTGTTGATCATACAACTCTTTTATATGCTCCCATTTATTTCCGCAGGGTGCAATAATCAACCCCTCGATGTTCATGGCATTGAGTTGTTCCAGCTCCTTCTTTTCATTTTCGGGGTTTTCATCACTGTCGCTGATGATCGTAATATACCCGTATTTCCTGATCTCTGCATTTACTCCGCTTGCAATGGCTGCAAAAAACGGATTGCTTAAAGAGGGAACTACAAGTGCAATGGTTTTGCTTTTACCGGACCGGAGATTCGCTGCGAAGAAATTCGGGACATAGTTCATCTGCTTTGCAGTATCCAGAATTTTCTGCTGTGATGCCTTGCTGATGCGGTATTGTTCGCCTTTGCCGGTAATAACCCTTGAAACGGTCGTGGTGGAAAGACCTGTTTTTTCTGCGATATCTGTAATACTGACTTTTTGTGTACTCATTTGAAATGTCTGTTACTTTTACCCGGAATTACTCATCTTTCACCCAAAAGTATACTCTTTTTGTCAGAATTAAAAGGAATAAAAAAAAATTGCTCAAACGTTTGTACAAACTAATATTTTTAGTAGTATTGCACCTTAGTAAACGATACTTATGAAACGAGTTTGAACAAACCCGGATTCACGTAAACCTGTGATGGACCATCAGAGAAATTGCGGGAACGCTTACATCCTGGCATTCGGGGGGAAATGATCTCTGAAACTAAATATAATTCACATAATTCTTAGAAAAATGGGTAAAAAATGTAGTTTAGCTTTGTTTATGCTCTTTTTCTCGTTGATCGTTCCGTTGCATTTGCTTGCTCAGCAAAATACCGTAAAGGGGCGTGTCCTTGAGAAAGAAACTGGCGGGCCCTTGCCGGGTGTGACAATCGTTGTCGAAAATACACCAAGGGGTGTGACTACTGATGTGGATGGAACTTTTGAGATCAAGGTTTCCTCCACCGACAAACTGGTATTCTCCTTTATTGGCATGGAAACGCAGACTGTGATTGTCGGGAATAAAACTTACGTGGAAGTTCAATTGTCACCTACTGCCAGCGAACTGGATGAAGTGACGGTGGTCGCTTTCGGAAAGCAGAAGAAGGAGAGTGTGATTGGTGCAATTACCACCGTCAGTCCTTCCGAATTGAAGGTTCCGTCCAGCAACCTGACCACGGCATTGGCCGGCAATGTGGCGGGGATTATTGCTTATCAGCGTTCCGGTGAGCCAGGGCAGGATAACGCCGACTTTTTCGTTCGCGGAATTACCACTTTCGGCGCCAACACCAGACCACTTATCCTGATTGACAACATTGAACTGTCGAGTACGGACCTCGCAAGGCTGCAGCCCGATGACATTGAAAGTTTCTCCATCATGAAAGATGCCACAGCAACGGCACTTTATGGTGCACGTGGGGCAAACGGTGTAATCCTGGTCACTACCAAACGGGGCCAGGAAGGTCCTGCAAAGATTTTCGCCCGGTTGGAAACTTCACTGTCTGTTCCGACCCAGACCATAGAACTGGCTGATCCGGTTACCTACATGAAGTCGTACAACGAAGCGATTGCAACACGCGACCCACTGGGTGATCTGATGTACAGCAACGACAAGATCGAACAGACCGGAAAACCCAATGCCAACCGCCTGATTTATCCGAGTAACGACTGGTATAAAATGTTGTTCAAGGATTACTCGAACAGCAAGCGCGCCAACCTGTCGATCCGCGGGGGAGGCAAGGTTTCTTCGTATTTTGTGTCAGGTGCATTCACCCATGATGCAGGTATACTGAATGTAGACCGGCGCAACTCATTCAACAACAACATCGATTCAAAGAACTATACCCTTCGTGCCAATGTAGATATCAACACCAGCAAAAATACCAGATTGTCAGTCAGACTGACTGGTAACTTTGACGATTATACCGGGCCGCTTAACGGTGGAAGCTCGGTTTATAACCAGGTAATGCATGCGGATCCGGCTCTGTTCCCTGCTTACTATCCTGAAGATCCGGAACACGTAGGGTATAAGCATATCATGTTTGGCAACTATGACGATGGAAGTTACATCAACCCATATGCACAGATGGTCCGCGGGTACAGGGATTATGACAGATCACAGATGATTGCCGCGGTGGAACTGAATCAAAAACTTGATTTCATCACCAAGGGACTGAACTTTATGACACTCCTTAACCTGACCCGGTATGCCGACTTTACCATATTCCGGAGCTTTCAGCCATACTGGTATGCCATGGATAATTATGATTCCTACACCGGTGAATATCATATCACCCGTCTGAACGAAACTGGTACCGATTACCTGACCTACGGCGAGGGTGAAAAGAATGTAATGAGTACACTTTACTCGGAAAACCGTTTGAACTGGGCCCGCGAATTCGGTCGCAACAGCCTCAGCAGTTTGCTGGTATTGACTGTTCGGGAGAACCTGAAAGCCAATGCAGGTTCGCTCCAGTTGTCGCTCCCTTCACGTAACGCCGGACTTGCTGGTCGTTTTACGTACGGATGGGATAGCAAATATTTCAGTGAATTTAACTTCGGCTACAATGGTTCAGAGCGTTTTTCAAAGAATCGCCGGTGGGGTTTCTTCCCCTCATTTGGTCTCGCCTGGGTCGTTTCCAAGGAGAATTTCTTTGACCCTCTTGAGAAGGTGATCACCAATCTGAAACTGCGTTATTCCTATGGTCTCGTGGGGAACGACAATATTGGTTCGGCTTCAAACCGTTTCTACTATTTGTCGGAAATGAATATGAACGATGGAAACCGGTCATCCTATTTCGGTGAGAACAGGGGGGTCTCCTCCACGGGTATCTCTGTGATCCGTTATGCCAACGATGCCATTACCTGGGAAAAGTCGCTTAAAAGCAACTACGCTGCTGAATTTGGGTTGTTTGGCAAAGTGGATGTGATTGCCGAATACTTCACGGAAGAGCGTTCCGACATCTTTATGACCCGTGCCGACATTCCCAACACAATGGGGCTTCAGTCCACCATTGCGGCCAATATCGGCAAGGCAAGCGCAAAGGGCGTTGATATTCAGGCTGACTACAAACAGAGCTGGAACAAGGATTTCTGGTCGTCGGCCCGTGCCAACTTTACATACTCCACCAGCAAGTACAAGGTGTATGAAGAACCTGCGTACAAGGAATACTGGCGTATGCACGAAGGATACTCCATCGGGCAAACCTGGGGTTATCTCGCCGAACGTTTGTTTATCGATGATCAGGATGCACTGAACAGTCCTTCACAGGCTGCTTTCGGCTCACAGTATGGAGGGGGTGATATCAAATATACCGACGTTAATCAGGATGGCGCCATAACAGAAGCAGACAGAGTGCCGATAGGTAACCCGACCACTCCTGAGATCATTTACGGATTTGGATTCTCTACCGGATACAAAGGTTTTGATGCCTCCCTCTTTTTCCAGGGATTGGCCAATGAATCTTTCTGGATTGATGCAGCCGATATGTCTCCTTTTGTCGGCAATACCCAGCTTTTGAAGGATATCGACGAAAGTCACTGGAGTGAAAATAACCAGAGTATCTATGCTTTCTGGCCACGTTACAGCTCGTACAGAAATTACAACAATACTCCGGTCAGTACTTGGTGGATGCGCGATGGTTCCTTCCTCCGCCTGAAGCAGTTGGAAGTAGGGTATACCCTTCCTGAAAGAATGACGCAGAATTTCCGCATCGACAACTTTCGTGTATATCTTACCGGAACAAACCTGTTAAGCTGGAGTAAATTTAAGATGTGGGATCCTGAAATGGGCAGTTCTGGTCTTAATTATCCTTTGCAGAAAACATACAATATTGGAGTAAACATAACTTTTAAATAATTGAGACGATGGATAAGCTATCATATAAACTTAAGGTTTTGGTATTGATAGGTGTGGCGACACTGACAGGCATGTCATCCTGCAACAACTATCTGGATGTGGTTCCCGATGACGGCCTTGCCACCATTGAAACGGCTTTCAACCTGCGTTCCACAGCCATACGTTATCTGGGGACCTGTTATTCCTACATGACAGGTGAGGGTGCCTCCGGTTCCGATCCTGCCCTTTTGGGAGGGGATGAACTCTGGGATCTGGTCGGCCGTTCAGTCAGTAACCAAACTGCCCGTGTACCAGCTACCATGTTTCAGATTGCAAGGGGTTTGCAGAGCGCAAGCACGGTTTATTCCAATGACTGGGCCGCCATGTATCAGGGTATCCGTTGCTGTGACATTCTGATCGACAACATTGACGTCGTTCCTGATATGGAAGAGTGGGAGAAAAAGCAGTGGAAGGCTGAGGTCAAATTCCTCAAGGCTTACTACCATTTCAACCTGATCCGCAAATGGGGTCCTGTACCTATTGTCAGGGAAAGTCTGCCTATTGATGCGAATGTGGAGGAAGTGCGTGTGTATCGTGATCCGGTCGATGAGGGCTTCGACTATGTGATCGAACTGTTGAATGAAGCAATTCCGGATCTTCCGCTGGTTAATCCTTCGGTGGATGAATACGGGCGTGCCAACCGGCTTGTCGCTGCCTCACTCAAGGCCCGCGTGGCGGTATTTGCGGCCAGTCCGCTGTTCAACAACAATGTGGACCAGGCTCCCCTGGTAGACAGCCGTGGCATACAGCTTTTTGCACAAAACAAATCGGAAGCGGAGCAGCTCAAGCGCTGGGAAGATGCGGTGACTGCATGCAGGGAAGCGATTGACCTGAGTGCCGAAGCCAACGTGAAACTTTACAGATATGACGATGAGTATCGCGTAAACGACACCCTGCACCTGGATTTCACGTTACGGGGTGTAATGTGCGAAAGATGGAATGAGGAAATAATCTGGGGCAATACACAGAGCAATGCCACTCAGTTGTTGGTGTGGCAACAGCTGACAACACCCAATCTGCAATACAAGTCTCTTGGTTGGACGCATTCCCTGAGTTGTTATGCCTTCATTGGTGTACCCCTGAAAATCGCTGAGCAATTCTATACCCGGAATGGGTTACCGATCAATTATGACCGCGAAAGGCAGGGTGTGAATGAATACGCACTCCGCGCGGGAGACCAGGCTCATGCTTATTATCTCGAAAAGGGGTATACCACCGTTCAGCTGAACTTCGACCGTGAACCGCGCTTTTATGCTTTCCTGGGTTTTGATGGTGGCAAATGGGTCGGGGCATTGACCGGATACAACGACCTGAAACCGGAAGATATTTTCAGTATTGAATGTCGTATGGGCAAAGCGCTTGCTAAGACCGGCAATGAAACAGGGCCTCTGACCGGTTATTATCCCAAAAAGATGTATCCTTACCGAAACCGGATTGGTGCAAATGGCAGTCAATTGTCGTCCTATTGGTATCCCTGGCCGATGATCCGGCTGGCCGACCTCTATCTGCTCTATGCCGAAGCGATCAATGAGGCGGAAGGTCCCAACGGTTCCCGCAGCAGTGAAATGTTCGAGGCGATCAACGCTGTCCGCGAACGTGCCGGGATTCCGGATGTCAAAACCTCCTGGGATCAGTACAGCACCTCCCCCGGCAGATATGGCACAAAAGCCGGGATGCGCGACATTATCCACAGGGAACGGCTGAACGAGCTTGCTTTTGAGAGCCAGCGTTTCTGGGATCTTCGCCGCTGGAAAGAGGCCAACACGGAATATTCAAAGAATATTTACGGTTTCAGTGTGATTTCATCGCAACCGGAAGATTATTACAGGAAGATTCTGATTGCCGAACAGCCATTTGCCCAGAAAAACTATTTCTGGCCGATTCAGGTGGCTACCCTTGAAAAGAATCCGAATCTTGTACAGAATTTAGGATGGTAATTGTATAACCAGGTTAAAATAAAATAGGATATGAAAAAAATATTAGTATCGTGTTTGGTTTTCTTAACTATGCTGATTTATTTCGGTTGTGAGGAATCCGGGCGGATTGACCAGATAGATGACTCCATACCGGCACCAAAGCCGGTTGAGGTTACCCAGATTACCAGTAAACCGGGTGGGGCTGTTATCAGGGTAAAAATTCCTGACGATGACAATCTGAAGGGGGTGGTGGCTACCTATGAACGCAATGGAGAGGTAGTCAATACGAAAATCTCCCGTCATCTCGACAGTCTTACGATTGTGGGTTTTGCGGATACCCTGGACCACAAGGTACAGGTAAGCGCCTTCAATGTGAACGAAGTTACTTCCACCCCGGTTGAGGTGACCATTACACCGCTTCCTGCGGCCGTGCAAACTGTTCAATTTGATGTCGTGGAGGCTTTTGGAGGGATTAAGGTCCATGTGATGAACAATAACTCCAATGCTGATTTGGCGGTCATTCTTCTGGCAGATAAAGATACAGCCAACCTGAATATGCCGGATCAATCCAGGAAATGGGTAGAGGTCACCACCTTGTTTACGGCGTCGAAGGACATTTACCTGCCCAGACGTGGCCTGGAGGATGTGAAAACCATCTTCGGCGTTTATATTCGTGACAGATGGGGCAATAAATCTGACACATTGGTAAAGGTTTTAACTCCACTCCAGGAAGTTAAGCTTGACAAGAGTAAGTTCAGATATTTCAACCCAGGGGATGACAACTCCGTTTCAACGAACTCGTCGTTGTATCCCATTCAGGGTTTATGGGATGAATCGGGACTTTCCGCAGCGCCTTATTTCTATGCAAGTACAAGCAGCAACCCCATTCCCCAGTGGTTTACCGTCGATCTCGGCGTTCGTGCGAAACTTAGCCGGATCGGAAAGATGGCACGAATTGACTATGTGATCTGGACAGGTGCCCACCCCCGTGAATTTGAGTTCTGGGGAAGTATGGCACCTACCGGTGCAGTGGTCCCCACCAACGAACATGGATTTGACAACACCTGGTTTAAGCTGGGATCTTTCGAACAGCCCCGGCCTTCGGGGTACAATCCCGATGGAACAGTACCCGGTACCTACACGGCCGAAGATCGTGTAATGTTCAATACTGGCACTGAGTTTGAAATGGACAATACTGTGAATGATCGTGCCTATGATGAGCTTCGCTATCTCCGCGTAGTGATTGTAAATACCTTTGCCACCTGGGAAACAAAGGCAAAAGTGGGTCAGATTCAGTTGGGAGAGATTACACCTTTCGGACAGGTTCTTGAAGTATACGGCAAATAATTAAAATGAAGAGTCATATGAAGAAGAGTTTATATATTCTGTTGGCCCTGTTTGTCGGGGCAGGATTATACTCCTGTAAGAATCAGGATGACGTATACCAGGAATTCGTTAAAAAAGGCGGATATATCTATCCACAGAAGACGAATGAGCTGGCAATTTATTCCGGATACAAACGGATTAAACTGGTTTGGGATGCCCCCAAGGATCCTTCGGTCAGGACGGCCAAGGTTTACTGGAACAACAAAACGGAGGTGAGGGATATCGATTATGCCAATTTTACAGGCGACCGGATTGAACTTCTGGTTGACGGACTAGAAGAAAGATCCTATACTTTTCAGTTGGTGAACTTTGATTCCAAGGGCAATCAATCGATGATGAACGAAATCACCGCAGCCCCCTATGCGGAAAACTGGCTGATGGTGCATGCCGATCGTACCGTATCCTCAGCGCAGATAAACGGAAATGCGGCCGATCTGGTGATGAGTTATGGGACCGATGAGATGATTGAAACCCGGTTCAGGTATGTCAATTCGAATGGTGAAACCGTTGTTCACGACCAGACCATGGACGCAGCCAGCAATAAGATTTCTCTGCCCGGTGCGGTAAGTGGCAAGCGCTTTGAATTCAGTTCCAGCTATTGCCCGGCTGAAGGTCTGGATACCATCTGGAATGGCTGGACAAAATCACCAAATCCAATTTCCGGACGACTGGACTGCACATCATGGGGGGTTGCCGTGACGGCAAATCAGATCTATGGAACGAGTGTGCCGGGCAACGTTTTTGATGGGATTATTGATGCGAATCACAGATGGCATAGTTCAACCTCTGCTACCTACAGGACGGTATTCCCCAAGATCATGGTTGTGGATGCGATGAAGGATTCGTATTACATTAACAAATTGATTATGTATCAACATCCGACCTCTACAGCCAGGTATGCCAACTCGGTAGAGATTTACTGGGGCAATCAACCCTTCGATCCCGATGCGGGGGCTGAATATGCCACTTCTCCGGGATTTGCAGCAGCGATTGCCAACAGCACCTATCTGACGACCACATTTTACTTCGGTACTGCGGTCTGGTCGAAAACCTGGGCTGATCTTCAGAATTTCAGATATTGTGCCATCGTCTGGAAAAACTCACGGTCAAGTAACGGTTACAACGATTTGTGGGAAATGGAGTTTTACGGGTATGATGCGGCAGCAGGAGATTAGCCGGGAGGACCCGGGCGGATCTTTACCTGTGGCCTGATTTGCCACCAAAGGGCAGTACATCCGGCAGGAGGATTTCCCGTCTTCCTGCCGGTTTTTACTAATAGAGTTGCACAATCGTTTGTTCGTGTCGGTATTTTTCATATATTTGATTTGCCAGTCCATTGTTTTTAGACTTACCTTTAAATGAACGTAAATCAGACAAACATCTGCGCAATTTAACTTTTAGGAGAACCTATTCAACATTGATAAAAAAACGAAAATCTATACCAATTAACCATAATGTTATGAATACATGTAAGCTATTGATCTTCTGTTGTATGTTTGGGCTTTCGTCATGCAATGCAAAAGAGCCCTCAGATAAGACTTATACCCTTTCAAAAAGTGCGTTGATGGATAAAATAAAGGGAGGATGGGCAGGTCAGGTGATCGGATGCACCTATGGAGGACCGACCGAATTCAAATGGAACGGCACGATGATAGGAGAGGATATTCTGATCCCCTGGGATGATTCCCGGATGGAATGGTATTATAAAAATTCTCCCGGATTGTACGACGATGTGTACATGGATCTGACTTTTGTGGAGGTATTTGATAAACAAGGACTCGATGCGCCCGATTCCCTCCATGCGAAAGCCTTTGCCAATGCCGGATACCCGTTGTGGCATGCCAACCAGGCCGCACGGTACAATATTCTGAATGGCATTATGCCCCCTGCATCGGGTCACTGGAAAAACAACCCGCATGCCGATGACATTGATTTTCAGATCGAAGCCGATTTCGCAGGACTTATGGCACCTGGTATGGCCAACTCGGCGGCAGAGATAGGCTGGCGTATCGGACATATCATGAATTACGGAGATGGCGTCTATGGAGGAATCTATGTGGCAGCCATGTACGCACTGGCTTTTGTTCACGACGACATGGAATTTATCGTGGAGGAAGCCCTGAAAACGATTCCTCCGCAGAGTGAATATTACCAGTGTATCTCAGATATCATCAGGTGCTACCGGGAAGATCCGGCCGACTGGAAAAATGCCTGGTTTGAAGCTCAGAAAAAATGGACCTCCGATAAAGGGTGTCCTGACGGGGTTTTCAGACCCTTTAACATCGACGCGAAAATTAACGGCGCTTACATTGTGATCGGGTTGCTCTACGGAAAAGGTGATTACGGAGCAACCATTGACATAAGCACCCGCTGCGGGTATGATTCAGACTGTAATCCGGCTAATGCAGCAGGGATATTGGGCACGATGATCGGATATAACAAAATCCCGGATTATTGGAAACAGGGAATCGAAAAGGTGGAAGACCTGGATTTTGCCCACACGAAGATGTCGCTGAACCATGTCTATGAAACCGGACTCCGGCATGCTTTAGAGGTACTCAAAAGGAACGGGGGAGAAATCACCGGTGAGGATGTAAAAATCAAATACCAGACTCCTGAGAGCGTGCCTTTTGAACAGAGTTTTGAAGGGCTTTATCCCGTAGATAGAAGAGGCGTCGGGGTTCAACTCACCCAAAAGAACAAAGAGGTCACTGTCGACATCGAAGGATCAGGTTTCGTGTTGACCGGAAGAGCGGTGAAAGTCAACAATCTGCCGGATGAAATCCTTGAGATGGAGGTTCTTGTAAACGGGAATTTATTTGAAGTGGCAAAAATCCCCACCAACGGGCGTATGCGGCGCCATGACCTGACCTGGAACTATGATCTGAAAGAAGGGAAAAATACGATCACCTTAAAAGCGAAACACATACCGGACGGATACCGGATAGAAACTGTGGAAGTGATCGAATATTCCCAAAATGATCCGGGGAAAAGAGTTTATTATTAACGGATTTAAGACGGTGATAAAAAAAAGAAATATGCCGGAAGAGAATATTGTGGTGGTCGGAAGTTCCAATTCTGACTACATCATTACCATGGATCATTTTCCCCAGGGAGGTGAAACCCTTGAAGGCCTGTCGTTTCATCAGGCCATGGGGGGTAAGGGTGCCAATCAGGCAGTGGCCGCTCAACGTTCGGGAGGATCAGTCCGCTTTCTCACCAGCCTGGGTAACGATTCCAATGGCAGAAATGCGTTGGCCTATTATAAAAATGAAGGAATCGATGTATCGCTTTCGTTGCTGACAGAGAATGAAACTACCGGAACGGCGGTAATCTGGGTAGACAAACGGGGTGAAAACAGCATCGTGGTGATACCGGGAGCTAACAGGCTTCTGGAGGCCGGTTATGTCATCAACCATCAGGAAATAATTGAGAATGCGGATTTGATTATCCTTCAAATGGAAATACCCTATGAGACGGTAAAGACCATTTGCGGAATAGCATCCCGTTACGGGAAGAAAGTGATTCTGAATGCCGCTCCTGCCTGCTTAATTGATGAAGAGATCCTGCGTTCCCTGTACATCCTGGTGGTCAATGAAACTGAGGCGGAAACCATCACCGGGGAGAAGATGGAGATGACCGGAGAAGATGGAATCATCAATGCCTTACTGGGTAAGGGGGTGAAGAACGTCATCCTGACGCTGGGCAGCAAAGGGTGTATCTACAGTAACGGAATTGAATGCCTGCGAATTCCTGCCTTTAGTGTGGAAGTGAAGGATACAACCGGTGCAGGGGATACTTTCTGCGGAGCTCTGGCGGTTGGTATCCGGAAATATCAAACCATGGAACAGGCGCTGGTATTTGCAAGCGCCGCTGCTGCGCTGAGCGTAACAAAGCTTGGAGCCCAACCTTCCATTCCTCACGAAAGGGAAATCAACGATTTTTTGAAAAGCTTGAATATATTAACATAATAAAATATAACCATCATGTTTATCATTGAAAGTTATCCACTGGCCATTCTTTTTTGCTTCATTACGATGCTCTGTTGGGGGTCGTGGGGCAACACCCAGAAACTTGCAGGCAAGAGTTGGAGATATGAGTTGTTTTATTGGGACTACGTCATCGGGGTGGTGGTCATTTCCCTTCTGCTGGCATTTACGATGGGCAGCACGGGCGACAATGGCAGGAGTTTCCTGGTTGATCTGAAACAGGCGGAATGGAGCAATCTGGGAAGCGCATTCCTTGGTGGTATCCTTTTTAATGGTGCGAATATTCTGCTTTCAACGGCCATAGCCCTGGTGGGTATGTCAGTGGCCTTTCCGGTAGGTATCGGACTCGCACTCGTTTTAGGCGTCATCATCAATTATTTCGGCTCTCAAAAGGGCGATCCGTTGTTTCTGTTCCTGGGCGTGGGACTTGTTACGGCAGCCATCCTGATTAACGCAATGGCCTATAAAAAAGCCTCCACTGGAAAGCAAACGGTCAGTACCAAGGGGATTGTGGTTTCCGTACTTGCCGGAGTGCTGATGTCGTTTTTTTACCGGTTTGTGGCCCAGTCGATGGATCTGGATAATTTCGTGGAACCTGCCGCAGGGAAGATGACACCCTATACTGCTTTTGTAATTTTCTCCCTGGGTGTATTTGTCAGTAATTTCCTTTTCAACACCATCCTGATGAAAAAGCCCATCAGTGGCGCTCCTGCAAGTTACAGGGAGTACTTCAGCGGAAAGTTTTTGATTCACACAGTTGGAATACTCGGAGGAATCATCTGGGGAATTGGAAATGCCTTTAACCTGATCGCTGCAGGGAAAGCCGGGGCAGCCATTTCATACGGATTAGGACAGGGCGCTACGCTTGTAGCTGCATTGTGGGGGGTATTTATCTGGAAGGAATTCAAAAATGCACCGAAAGGAACCGGGCGGATGCTGGTGTGGATGTTTTTCCTCTTTATACTGGGAATTGTTTCCATCATTTATGCCGGGCAATAACTTCGGGTCGTTGTTTGTCGGGAATCAGGATTGGGAACTTTGTTCCTGTCGTCCATAAACAAAAAATCCTTGTTGCAAGCAACAAGGATTTTTGTTTGTCGGGGTACCAGGATTCGAACCTGGGACCCCCTGCTCCCAAAGCAGGTGCGCTACCGGACTGCGCTACACCCCGGGTGTGGCGGAGAAAGGGGGATTCGAACCCCCGGTACAGTTTCCCGTACGACAGTTTAGCAAACTGCTGGTTTAAGCCACTCACCCATCTCTCCAGTACATGCAGGATTGCCTGCAGAACGTGGCTGCAAATATAACGCTTTCTTCTCCTTTTCAAAATTTTCTGCCGGGGATTCTTCCATTTTTAATTTAACAGGATTCCTGCATACACTGCCCATAAAAAAACTTATTTTTGTGGCTGGCTGATCGGTACTCCAGACTTAACGGGATATTTCCGGCCGCCATTGTTAAAAATAAACACAAAACCTTATGGTTCATTTTAAAATTGCAGTCATCGGACTCGGATACGTGGGCTTACCCCTGGCCCGCCTCTTTGCAACGCGCTATCCCGTGGTCGGATTTGACATCAACAAGGCCCGGGTGGCAGAACTCAGGGAAGGAAATGATTCCACCCTCGAAGTCGATGCGGAAATCCTCAAATCGGTTCTTGTCAGTGAGAATCCGGCAAACGACGACATGGAAACCGGGAAGCCAGACGGCAGGAAAGGATTGTTTTGTACCTGCGATCTGGATGAAATCCGTCCCTGCAACATCTTCGTCATTACAGTGCCCACGCCGGTCGACCGGAACAACCGCCCCGACCTCACCCCCCTTGTGAAAGCTTCCGAAACAGTGGGAAAGGTGATTTCCAAAGGCGATATCGTGATCTATGAATCAACGGTTTACCCTGGAGCTACCGAAGAGGATTGCATCCCTGTGGTGGAACGTGTATCCGGACTTCAGTTCAATATTGACTTTTTTGCCGGTTATTCTCCCGAAAGGATCAACCCCGGTGACAAAGCCCACACGGTTGAAAAAATAAAAAAGGTCACTTCAGGTTCTACCCCGGAAATCGGTAAAGTAGTAGACGGATTGTATAAATCGGTGATCGTGGCTGGCACCCACCTGGCACCTTCCATTAAGGTGGCCGAAGCAGCCAAGGTCATTGAAAATTCACAACGCGACATCAACATTGCCTTCGTGAATGAATTGGCCAAAATTTTCAACAGGATGGGCATCGACACCCATGCGGTTTTGGAAGCTGCCGGAACAAAATGGAATTTCCTTCACTTTAAACCCGGACTGGTTGGAGGTCATTGTATCGGTGTGGATCCTTATTACCTGGCCCAGAAAGCACAGGAATACGGGTACCACCCTGAAATCATCCTGGCCGGAAGAAGACTGAACGATGGCATGGGCCAGTATGTGGCTTCGGAAGTGGTGAAGCTGATGATCAGAAAATCAATACCTGTAAAAGGGGCCAAAGCCCTGATGCTGGGAATTACCTTCAAGGAAAATTGTCCCGACATCCGGAACACCAGGGCTGTCGACATATATCATGAACTCGTGGAGTACGGAATGGAGGTGATCGTCTACGATCCCTGGGCAAATCCCGGGGAAGTTTGTCATGAATACGGTATTCCCTCAATTTCCGTATTGCCTGAAGAAAATGGCTTTGGTGCGATCATTCTGGCTGTGGCACATCAGGAATTTCTGAATATCGACCTGAAGTCGCTCAAAAAGCCGGAGACTGTAATTTATGATGTAAAAGGAATTTTAAATCAGGCAATTGTCGACGGGCGACTTTGACCTTCCTAACTGATCTCCTTAATGGTTCTTCAAAGTAAAGTCCCAAATAACGCGGATACTGACCAGCCTCGTTGGTATGCCATTTATGTCAATTCCCGTGCTGAGAAAAAGGTGGAAGCTGAATTGACCAGCAAAGAGGTAGAAGCTTTTCTACCCTTGAAAAAGTCGCTCCGGAAATGGAGCGACCGGAAGAAATGGGTCGATATGCCGCTGATTCCGGGATATTGCTTTGTGAAAATCGCACTTAAAAATAACCTGAAAGTTTTGCAGACCAACCATGTGGTGGGATTTGTCCGCTTTGAGGGACGACCTGCGGTTATTCAGGAACGACAGATTGATTTCCTGAAACGAATGCTTAAACAATCGGATTACACCTGGGAAATCACCCATGAACAATTTGTTCCCGGACAAAAGGTGGAAATTGTAGCAGGCCCTTTTATCGGATTGGAGGCTGAATTGATTACCGTGAAGGGGAAAAAGAGGGTAGGGGTAAGGATCGAACAAATCAACAACACCCTCATGGTGGACATTCCCCTGGAGGATATTGCGGTTAAAGGATGAGGCACACCAGTCCGCAAATCAGGTGATGTCACGCTGAAATCCGGTCCGGAATGCTAATTTTGCATATTGAAAAAACAGGATGAAATGAAGAATTTTGCGCTGATCGGTGCATCGGGATACATTGCTCCCCGCCACATGAAGGCCATCAGGGAGACAGGGAATAACCTGGTATGCGCGCTTGATCCGTATGACGGCATCGGAATCATGGACAGTTATTTCCCCAATGCCGATTTTTTTACGGAACCTGAACGGTTTGACCGCCACCTTGATAAATTGCGCCGCAAAGGATCGGAGAAAATTGATTATGTGAGCATATGTTCACCTAATTATCTACATGATGCGCATATCCGGATGGCTCTTCGCAATGATGCCGATGCCATCTGCGAGAAACCCCTTGTACTGAATCCCTGGAACTTGGATGCCCTGGCTGAAATTGAGCAGGAAACCGGAAAAAAGATCCACACCATCCTTCAGCTGCGGCTTCATCCTGCCATCGGGGCGCTGCGCGAAAAGGTGAGCAGTGAAGCCCGTTCGGGCAAGGTGTTTGACGTGGATCTCACTTATATTACCAGCAGGGGGAAATGGTATTTTATTAGCTGGAAAGGAAATGTCCAGAAAAGCGGGGGTGTGGCCACCAATATCGGCGTCCATTTTTTCGATATGCTGGGGTGGATCTTCGGTGATTTCAAGGGTGTGGAGCTGCAGGTCAGCCTTCCCGAGAAAATGGGGGGAAAGCTCTATTTTGAAAATGCGAACGTGAACTGGTTCCTAAGCGTGGATGACCGCGATCTGCCAGAAGAAGCGGTTCTTGCAGGAAAACGAACCTTCAGGAAAATCAGTATCGAAGGTACCGACCTGGAATTCAGCGAAGGTTTTACCGATTTGCATACCCGGTCGTATGAACAGATCCTCGCAGGAAACAGTTACGGCATTGAAGATGCCCGCAGAAGCATCGAAATCGTCAGCAAAATACGGGGAATGGAATAACCGGTAACCGGAATTTTCAACCGCGGAAACGGAGGGACGGAGACTAAGAGACGAAGAGACGAAGTGACAAGGATGGAATCGTGATCCATATGGCTCTCCTCCTGGCCAGGAGGAGTACCCTGGCCCGACGCAGGAGGGATCAGGGGGAGGTGGTGGAAACCAGTCCTGGTGCTGCCAACCACCCCGTCTTCAATGGTCCTGCGTCCCATTGAATCTACCCCTCCTATCCCTACGGGCAGGTGGGGAAACTTTCGCAGTCCGCTGCAAATCCCGGGACTACTGAATGTACCCTTTGAACGTTTTTGAACGGCACAGCCTTTGACCCCTTGAACGCCGCAGGCATTTGAACCTTTGAACGGCACGCAGTACCTTTCTCCCTCAGTCTCTTTGTCTCTTCGTCCCTCCGTCTCTTCCTCCCGCTGCGTTCCGAAGCAGTAGCTCAACCAGATTCTCTGCGGCCCTGCCGTTGTCGAAATCAGGGGTGAGCCGGCTGTGACCGATATATTCATTGTACAACCAAGGGTCACCTACTGCCAGTACATACCCTTTCCCATAGTAGGCCTCAGCGATAAAAACAGCTCCATCGTCATTTTTTAGTACCGGGAGGGCCTTCCCGTGCAGGGAAATGGGAGCCACTTCCTTCATGTAAATTTTAGAGACTCCTCCGAAAAGGGGATGGTTGGGAAAATTGGTTTCTGCGCCCATCTGCCAGTTACGGCCGGTTACTGGATTCAGGGTTTGCGGGTGGAATGTGAATCCAAAGGCGCCGGCCAGCCTGTTGAAATGAGTAAATTCGGCATTGGGACCATCATTGGACATCAGCAACAGCACCCCTCCCTTTTTTACCCAACGTTTGACGGCCTTCACATCACCGGGAGTGACATAATAGGGGGAAGGATTTTCGCGGGTGGTATCGGGATCGACGATGACATACACGTTTCCTGTGTTCAGCGCTTTTTTGGTGGGCGGACCGGCCAGTGTGGACAAACGGGCTCCCTTATGCACAAATAGCTCTCCCAGTTTGGAAAAGCCGCTGTCGAGGGAGTCTTCCCATGTGTAATGGAAAATTTTTCCGGTTTTGGCGTGCGTCTCATGGTTAAACCAGTTGTCGAGCAGCACTGTGGGCTGGCTGCTGACAGTCAGGGAACCTATAGGGAGGATTCCGGTCAGCCAAATAATCAGGCGGAAAGTAAAAGGTTTCATCGTACAGATTTTAGGAATGCAGTTTCAAATATACGTTTTTACGGGCAGGTTTGTTTTCCGGCATCGCCGTCAAACATGTAGAAGTCTGAAAGGTATACAAAAAAAAAGAGGGTTGATACCCTCTGTGTGGTGCCCAGAACAAGACTCGAACTTGCACATCCTTACGAATACTAGTCCCTGAAACTAGCGCGTCTACCAATTCCGCCACCTGGGCATTTTCTGTTTCAGAACTTACGCTTTTTCCGGTCTTGACCTTTAAAAGCGGTGCAAATATATAAATTTCCGGATTAAAAGCAGGGCTGTGCCGATATTTTTATCATTTTTATGACTTCAAAAAAACCGGTACAAAACATATTTATGGAAAAGAGTAGGATTGCGGTATTGCCGCCAAAGATGGTATTGCCATTTGTGCTGATAACCTCCTGTTTTGCCCTCTGGGGTTTTGCCAACGACATCACCAATCCCATGGTAAAGGCATTTTCCAGGATTTTGATGATGAGTAACTTTGAAGGATCCCTGGTCCAGTTTGCCTTTTATGGCGGGTATTTTGCGATGGCTTTCCCTGCGGCGCTGTTTATCAAAAGGTTTTCCTATAAAGCGGGAATACTGGTCGGGCTGGGTCTTTATGCGGCTGGAGCGCTGTTGTTCATCCCTGCAAGTCTGTCCATGATTTTCTGGCCTTTTCTGCTCGCCTATTTTGTACTGACCTGCGGATTGTCGTTTCTGGAGACCAGTGCCAATCCCTATATCCTTTCGATGGGACCGCAGGAGACGGCCACGCGTCGTCTCAATTTTGCCCAGGCATTCAATCCCATGGGGTCTCTCCTGGGGATGTTCACAGCCCAGCAGTTTATCCTGGCGAAGCTGAATCCGGCATCCGCAGCAGAGCGGGCTGCCATGGATCCCGAAACCCTGCGGCAGATTACAGCCTCTGATCTTGTTGTAATCCGAAATCCCTATGTTTTCATTGCCCTGGTGATTCTTGCCGTGCTCGTGGTCATTGCCCTAGTCAAACTTCCACGTAATGAGGATGGCGACCACGACATCCATTTTATGGTGACGGTTCGACGGCTGCTTAAACACAGGCGGTACTACGAGGGGGTGATTGCCCAGTTGTTTTATGTGGGAGTGCAGATCATGGTGTGGACCTTCATCATTCATTATGCGGTCGGGGAACTGGGGCTTACCGAAACCCAGGCCCAGGGTTACAACATCGTGGCGATGGTGATTTTTGTGACCAGCAGGTTTATCTGTACCTTTCTCCTGAAATATATTTCTCCGGGCCGGTTGCTGATGCTGCTTGCTATTGGAGGAATGGCCACCACCCTTGGCGCAATCTTCCTGCAGGGGATGGCCGGACTTTATTCCCTGGTGGCCATTTCGGCCTGTATGTCGCTGATGTTTCCCACCATTTATGGCATTGCCCTTCAGGGGATGGGCAGTGATGCCAAAATAGGTGCGGCAGGTCTGATCATGGCTATCCTTGGCGGTTCCATCATGCCCCCGGTGATGGGATCTGTGATTGACATGGGCAGCATAGGAGGGTTTTCAGCCGTCAGGGCAGCTTTCTTCCTCCCGTTTATCTGTTTTGTGGTGATTTCCCTATACGGGTACCGGAGTTATACCATTCACCAGGATTGAGACGATGAGACTTAGAGACGGGGAGACTGAGGGACCTGGAGACAAAGAGACGAAGGGAATTGGAGACTGAGAATTAGAGACTTAGGGACGAAGGGACTGAGGGACCTAATCGGGGATCCGAATGTTTCTCCGCCTGGACAGGAGGAGTACCCTGGCCCGACGCAGGAGGGATCAGGGGGAGGTGGTGGAAGCCTTTACCCGGAGGGGAAAACCGGTTCCACCGGTTAAACCCGGATCCTTCGGATGAAACCGAAGGCTATTTATACCTAAGGGTTATATTCTGCTCCCGACTTAAACTTTTTTTCCCGACCTTGACCTCAATCCATTTAACGATTTAACGATTTAACGATTTAACGATTTAACGATTTAATGATTTGACGATTCATCGATTTTAAAACAAATCAGCAAATCAATCAATCAACAAGTCGACAATTGGATTCCTCGACCTCGACCTTTTTATATGATGTGCAAATGCTCCTGGTCGGTGATCTTTTCACAGTAATGGCATTTCAGTGATATGGGTGATTTGGAGATTACAGCAAAATTGGTGATAATGGCCTCGTTGTTGGTAATGCACTTCGGGTTGAAACACCTGACGATTCCCTTGATCCCGGAGGGGATTTCCACCACCCGTTTTTCCGTGACGTTGTAATCCCGGATGATGTTCAGTTTGGCATGGGGTGCGATAAGGGCTATCTTGTTGATCTCGTCATCTTCAAAAAATTTGTCCGACACCTTGATGATGGCCTTGCTTCCCAGTTTTTCACTTTCGAGGTTAGTTCCGAAGGTGATCTGGTTTTCAATTTTATCGAGTCCCAGTATGGTGATTACCTTGAACAGGTTCTTTGCAGGGATATGGTCGATGACGGTGCCGTTTTTAATGGCGCTGACCTTAAGCTTTTTTTTGATACTCTCTTCCATGGCTTTTACTTGAGGTTTAAGGTGTGTGCAATGATGGCTTCGCGGGTGAAGACCCCGTTCAGCGCCTGTTCGAAATAGTAAGCTTTTTCGCTCTTGTCGACATCAGTGTGGATCTCATTGACCCGGGGCAGGGGGTGGAGAACCCTGACATTGGGTTTGGTGTTTTTCAGCATGCTCTCCCTGAGTATATAGACGTTTTTCACCTTTTCATATTCGATGGGATCGGCAAAACGTTCTTTCTGAACGCGGGTCATATAGATGATGTCGGCTTCGCTGACGATATCGGTGAATTCCCTGTGTTCGAAATACCGGATTCCCCTTTCGCGAAGGTGAATTTTATACTCTTCGGGCATCAGCAATTCATCGGGCGCGATGAAGTTGAAGATGGGATTTTCAAATTCCGACATCGCCATCAGCAGGGAGTGGACGGTGCGGCCGTATTTGAGGTCACCTACCATGAAGATGTTCAGGTTGTCGAGAGTACCCTGTGTTTTGAGGATTGAGTACATGTCGAGGAGGGTTTGGGTAGGATGTTGGTTGGCGCCATCCCCGGCATTGATCACCGGGACCGGTGAGATTTGTGCGGCAAACCGGGCGGCACCCTCCAGGGGGTGGCGCATGACGATCAGATCGGCATAGTTGGAAACCATTTTAATGGTGTCGTGCAGGGTTTCTCCTTTTGTGACGCTGGAACTGCCCGCATCCGCGAAGCCGATAATCCGTCCGCCCAACCGCGAAATGGCGGTTTCGAAGCTGAGCCGGGTCCTGGTTGAAGGTTCAAAAAAAAGGGATGCTACCACCTTGCCGGTCAGAAGATCCTGGTTGGGATTTTTTTCAAATTCTGCTGCAAGGTCCATGATCCGCAGATATTCATCCTTTGTGTAATCGGTAATTGAAATCAGGTCTTTTTTCATATCGTGTGATTAGATTTATCCTGGAAGTTCAGATTTTTTTCGTGAACAAAGCGCAGGGGGAGCCGCTGTTACCGTAACCCCATAAATGCTTTTAAACATGGCTTTGGTTTTTTCAACCGCCGACTTCCGCACGGAAATGCAGATGGTGCACCTTTCTGTCATATCTATGCTGGTCTGATTCAGATTTTCATTTTTAATGATCTGGATCACTGCATTAAGTTCCTGATAGGAACACCCGATCCGGAGTGCTTCCTCCACCAGCCGGATTTCTGCATTCGCCTTACTGATCGCATCGGCTGCGGATTCGCGGTATGCATTGATCAGTCCGTTGGTTCCCAGGAGGATTCCCCCGAAATAGCGGACCACTACCAGCAGAACCTGCGTGAGATCGTGGCTGACCAACTGGCCCAGAATCGGTTTTCCGGCAGTGGATGAGGGCTCACCGTCGTCGTTTGCCCGGAACCGGATTTCTTCGGTTCCCAGTCTCCAGGCATAACAATGGTGACGGGCGTTGTGATGTTCCTTTTTGATACTCCGGAGAATTTCCCGGATTTCATCTTCATGGGTGACAGGGAAAATAAAAGAAAGAAAACGGCTTCCCTTCTCCTTGTAAAGGCCTTCGGACGGAGCGGTTATGGTGCGGTAGGTGTCACTCATCGGGGCTGGTCAACACGCATGGACGCAGTTTGTTGGAAGAAAACCCGGTTGACAGGTTACATCTTGAGTTTCTTTTCAATTTCTTCGACATATAACCTGAAGTTTTTGTCGGTTTCCTTCAGGTTGTTGACTGTTTTACAGGCATGAAGTACCGTGGCGTGATCCTTGTTCCCAATTTGGGCACCGATGCTGGCCAATGAGAATTTTGTCATGTTTTTAGAGAAATACATGGTCAGCTGTCGGGCCTGGACAATCTCTCTTTTCCGGGTTTTTGCCTGCAGGGAATCTACCGTGATGTTGAAATAGTCGCAAACAACCTTGGAAATGTATTCAATCGACAATTCCCGTTTGGAATTTTTCACCAGTTTGTTGACCAGTTTACTGGCCAGATCGAGGGTAACCTCTTTTTTGTTGAGCATTGACTGGGCCAGAAGGGAAACCAGTGCCCCCTCAAGTTCCCTCACATTATTGGTGATGTGGGAGGCAATGTATTCCAGCACTTCATTGCTCAGTATGATGCCATCCTTGTATACTTTTCTTTTAAGGATCTCCATCCGGGTTTCAAAGTCGGGGACAGTAAGGTCGGCAGTGAGGCCCCACTTAAACCGGGAGAGGAGGCGTTGTTCCATACCCTTCAGCTCGATAGGTGGTTTGTCGGAAGTAAGGATCAGCTGCCTGCCGGTCTGATGGAGGTGGTTGAAGATATGAAAGAAGGTTTCCTGAGTCTTTTCCTTGCCGGCAAATTCGTGAACATCATCCAGGATAAGGATGTCGATCATCTGGTAAAAATTCAGAAAGTCGTTCCGGTTGTTGTTGCGGGTGGATTCTGTAAACTGTGTCTGGAATTTGTTGGCGTTGACATAAAGTACCACTTTGTCGGGAAAGCGCTCCTTGGCTTCTATCCCGATGGCCTGTGCGAGGTGGGTTTTTCCAAGCCCTGAATTTCCATAGATCATCAGGGGGTTGAAGGCGGTGCCTCCCGGATTCTGAGAAACCGCGTAGCCGGCGCTGCGGGCCAGCCTGTTGCATTCGCCTTCCACAAAATTCTCAAAGGTATTCTCAGGCTTCAGCTGGGGATCAATCTGAAGTTTCTGGATTCCGGGAATAATGAAGGGATTCTTGATGGCAGCTTTATCTTCGTTGCTGATCGGCAGGGAAAGTGGTTTGTTTTGGATTTTATTGTTGTTGTTTGTTGGATATTTTACAGTATACGGAACTTCCGCACTGTTGTGCCCCATCACCACATTGTACTCCAGTTTGGCTCCTACCCCAAGAACCATCCTCAGTGTTTTACGGAGAATGTCAATAAACTGCTCTTCAAGGTATTCATAAAAAAAAGCGCTGGGCACCTGGATTGTCAAAACCCTTTCTTCCAGACGTACTGGAACAATCGGCTCAAACCATGTTTTAAAACTGCCTGAAGGTACATTGTCGCGGATGATACGCAGACAACTTTCCCATGCAGTCCAATGCTCATTGTTCATAATTGGATAGCAGGATTATCTGATTCTACAAAATTTCCCTTATTCGATCTTTATTTGTACAAAATTTGTGAAAAAAAAGTAGATAAAAAAATTGTTTTGCTATTGATTTTTTCAAAAATAGTATATGGCTTTCGTAATCAGGAGTTTAAAATTTCAAAAATTTTTATTGGCTCAAGATGTTGATAGTCAGATATATAGCTATAAGGTTTTGATAGTTAAAGATATATCAGGTTGGGGGAGGTAGGGTTTTGGGACCACTTACGAACAATTTCCGGAAAGAGGGGTTCACTTCTTCATCATCCGGAGCGCTTTTTCAAGCTTAATGATTTTTCCGTCCCTGAAAGCGACGATGGAAGCTTCCGGAAAATTGCGGGTGGCCACGGTCAGTAATTTCTCCGCGTCGGCATAGGTGGTGTAGTTCCCTGCCAGGTACGAAAAAATGGATCCGGCCTCATACTCTTCCACATCTTCGAGGCCTGCAAAGAGGGGGGAATCCAACGGCAACCTGTCGGTGGCGGATACCAGATGAATCCTGAACTGGATCCGGTTGCCGGCTTTAGCAGGGAGGGCCGAAGTGTTGATGTACACTTCTTTGCCCAGATCGAGAGCCGAGAAGTGAAGATATCTTTTGGGATTGCTGCGGATGTCGGTAAGCAAATGTTCTAAATTGGCGGTCAAACCGGTAATGTTTTGGTAGAGTTCATCGTCATTAAAAAGCAATCCCGCACTGCTTTGGTCTGAATTGAGCGAGGCAAGAATCTCCTGAAGTGAACCTGCAGCTTCACTCATGTCGTTCAGCACGGGAGTGAAGGAGACAGCCGATAGCGTATCGGAAAATGCCGAGAGGTTAGTGACTATGTTACTGAAGTTGCCGGCGTTGTCGCTCAGTGTTCCGGTGAACCCCTCCATGTTTCTGACCAGGCTGCTGATGTTTGATTTTTCTGCGGCCAGGAGTTCCTGAAGGTCTGCGGAAGTTTTTTCCAGGTTATAAATGGTGTTGTTGATGTTCTCAAAACTTTCGGAAAGATTTTTCCGGGCATCTTCGTTGAAAATGACGGTTAAGACAGTGATGGCAGAATCGAGGGTGGAAAGGAGTTCTTCGGCTTTGTATTTCAGCGGGAGCACCTGGAGACTCACCTGCTCCTTCAGGTCGCTTTCGATCTCACCCGGAAGGGTATCCCCGGCAGCAAAATATTCTGGTGAGTCGCTCAAAACAAGTTTGACGGCGCGTGATCCCATGATGTCGCTGCTGACAATGCGGGCAATTGAATTTGCGGGTATCCTGAAGTCGTTGTCCAGCATAAAGGTGACAATGAGGTCACCGGTTTTGTCATCCGCAAAGGAGATGTCTTTTACGCTGCCAACGCGGTACCCGTTCACGGTAACATGACTGGACTCCTGCAGGCCGTCAACCCTTTGATAACGGGTGTAATAATAGTCCACCGGCTTGAAAAAATCATGACCTTTCAGGTAACTTAAACCCCAAACCAGGATACCGATGGAAAATACCATCAGAAGGCCCAGTTTTGCATATTTTGATAATTTCATGCTGTTCTTTTTTTTGTAAAGTTACTTAAACCTCCCGGAAACTCATATCAGGGAAGTTCACTTTTCTTCAGAGCACGGGGAATTCCGTTTTCTACAATGACCATAAAAGCCTCAGGATACTTTTGCCGGATCCTGTTCAGTTCACCTTTTGCCTCCCCGGCAGTCTCAAATTTTCCGGAGTAATACTTGTACCAGGGGGAAACCCTGATCCGGATGATATTTTTTTCTCCTTTGAAATTGGCTGCGGAAGGCTCAATCGAATTTGCAATGGCACTTACCTGAACCGAATACCAGACAGAAGATGAATGCGCTTTTTTTATAGTTTCCCCGGTTTCACCTGCAGGTGTGGCAGCAGGAACTGTTTGTCGGGCAGGGGCTTTCTCTTCCACTACCGGTGGGGAAACCGGCTCCGGCGTATTGGGGGCTGTGGCCGAAGGCTTTACCGTTGTATCATCTGAAGTGACAGAGAAGTTGCTCCTGCTGTCGATGACTTTTTTATAGGTGGAAAAAGCCTTGAAGACCGATTTTACTACTTTATTTTTCCCTTCTTCGGAAATAAGAAATTTCCTTTCGGCAGGATTGCTGATAAACCCGATTTCCACCAGTACCGACGGCATGGAAGTCTGCCTGAGTACCAGAAATCCGGCCTGCTTAACTCCCCTGTTGGCAAGTTTCAGATTTTTGGTGAATTCATCCTGGATATAGGCTGCCAGACTGATACTTTGGGTTTGGTATTCAGACTGCATATTCTCAAACATAATATATGACTCCGGTTCGTTCGGGTTGAATCCCTCATAATTGGTTGAATAATCCTCTTCCAGCAAAATGACGGAATTCTCCTTCTTGGCAACTTCCAGGTTTTCCAGGCTCCTGTGAAGTCCGAGGGTGAAAGTTTCTGTCCCTCTTACCGAAGTCTGGGCCACCCAGTTGGCGTGCAGGGAAATGAAGAGATCGGCTTTGTTTTTGGCGGCGATGGATGCCCTTGTATGTAAGGGGATGAACTGGTCCTTTGACCGGGTATAAACAACCTTTACTTCGGGATACGTTTCTTTGATCATATTCCCCAGACGGAGGCCAATGGTGAGTACCAGATCCTTTTCCCGGACTCCGCCAGCCACCGCGCCGGGATCGCTCCCCCCATGCCCCGGATCAATGACCACTGTCCGGAGTTCGCCTGCTTCCCTGTTTTGCTGACCATTGACAGGTATGGGCAATGTGGTTATCCAAAATATGATCAACAGGAACGTTACTCTTTTAAATGGTCTCATGATTTTTCTCTTTCATGATGAACGGCAAAATTAGAAATATTAGTATTATTTTGCACTTGTTACACCGTATATAATGGCCTAATTTATATTTTTGCACACCTCTGGCCGATTCTTTTGCCGATTATTGGATTCGTATTGAGAAGCGTACTATTCACATATATATTACTTCAGGCAGTGTTCGTCTGCGTTGGACAGGAGATTGCTCCCGTACAGGCGAAGCGTCAGGCACAAGCTGATTCTACCCTGCGCATGTTCATGCTGAACGACCGTTGGGTCTCAGGAAATAAAAACTCCACGGAAACTCCCGACACGCTTATGCCTATGAGGCTTGAACCCGACACACTCCTTATGCCTGTTATGCAGGTGGATTCACTTTCTGCCGACTCCCTTGCAGCGGATACGGCTGAAAAGGTGGTCATCGAAGCCCCCATCGACTATGTGGCAGAAGATTCCATAATCGTCTCCTTCGACGGTCAAAAAGTCTACCTGTACAACAATGCCAAAATCAACTACCAGGAAATCGAGCTTACTGCCTATCATATGATTCTGGATCTGGAAACCAAGGAGATATATGCGGAAGGGATCGTGGATTCAACGGGTGCCCTCGTGCAGAAACCGGTTTTCCAGGAGGGGAGTGACAGGTTTGAATCAAAAACACTTCGGTACAACTTTCAGACCCAGAAGGGAATTATCACTGAAGTGGTCACAGAGCAGGGGGAAGGATTTGTGCACAGCGCCCTTACCAAGAAAATCTCCAAAGATGAATTCGTGCTTCAGGATGGGAAATATACCACCTGCGACGCCGACCATCCCCACTTTTATCTCCATCTGTCCAAGGCGAAAGTGATCTCCAACAAAAAGATTATCACCGGCCCGGCTTATATGGTCCTGGAAGATTTTCCGCTTTATTTCCCGACACTTCCCTTTGGGTATTTTCCGAATTCACCGAAATATTCCTCCGGTATTCTGGTGCCTTCCTATGGCGAAGAGGGAAACCGCGGTTTTTTCCTGCGTGAGGGAGGTTACTACTGGGCTGCCAACGAATATTTTGACGTATCGGCGAGGGGAGACATCTACTCCCGGGGTTCCTGGGCAGCCAAGCTCCATACCAATTACCGCAAACGTTACAAGTTCAACGGGGGATTCGATTTCCGTTATGCGGTCAACGTGTACGGACAGAAGGGAGTTGACACGTATCAGCGGTCGCCGCAGTTCCAGGTGATGTGGTCACACAGCCAGGATGCCAAAGCAAATCCCAACAGGACCTTCAGCGCAAATGTCAACTTCTCGACCAGCGGGTATGACAAGCAAAATTCGCTGTCGGCTGAAAGTTACCTTCGTACCCAGAAATCATCCAGCATTTCCTATACAAAACGTTGGGAAAATTCCCCGTTCAGCATGTCGGCCAATTTCCGCCATTCCCAGAACTCTACTGACTCAACCCTCACACTTTCTTTTCCGGAGATGACCTTTAACATGTCAAAAATTTATCCGCTGAAGTTCAAAAACAGAAAAGGATCCCCGAAATGGTACGAACAGTTTGGATTCAGCTATTCGGCCAATATGCGGAATACCATCACTGCCAAGGAAAAGGAGATTCTGAACCAGTCGTTTCTGACCGACTGGCAGAACGGGATTCAGCATAACCTGCCCATCTCGCTGCCTGGGTTCAATCTATTCAAATACATCAATATGAGCCCAAGTTTCAGCTACAGCGAAAAATGGTATTTCAGTCATATTGAGAAAACCTGGGATCCCGACCAGACTTTCACTGACCGGTTCGGCAGGGAAACCCATATTAAAACGGATACGATTACCGGATTGAAACGCAATTACCAGTATTCCTATAGTTTAAGTGCATCGACCAATATTTACGGGATGTTTATGCCCAGAAACGCCAAGTCGCGGATTAAGGGGATCAGACACAAAATATCGCCCTCGCTGAGCTTCAGCTACAATCCGGATTTCGGGGATCCCAAATATGGCTTTTGGAAGCAGGTGCAGCAGGATACGACCGGGAGAATGGAATATTATTCCATCTTCGACGGGGGAATTTATGGATACACGGGCAGGGGAGCAGCCGGGATGGTTTCTTTCTCGGTTACCAACAATCTGGAGATGAAGGTTCAGGATGCCAGTGATACCACCGGAACGAGCAAATTCAAAAAGGTAAAACTCATTGACAACCTTAGTCTTGGTACCTCCTATAACCTGATTGCCGACTCTTTGAACCTGAGTCCTGTCAGCATCAGGGGCCGGACTACCGTCCAGGGCGTAGGTATCAATTTCGGAACTACCATCAATCCATACATGACCAATGAGAAGGGGATGGTGATCAACGAATATGCCTGGAATCACAATCGCGGACTTGCGAAGCTGGGTAGGCTCGTCAATGCCAATCTCTCTTTTGGTTTGCAATTCAATTCCAAAAAGGGGGAAAAGGAGTCGGAAGAAGCCAAAGATGCCATTGAAAATGAGAATATGCTTCCCGGTGATATGTCAAATTATGTGGACTTCAATATACCCTGGGATTTTGGATTTGATTACACATTCAATTATATGCGCCCAAATCCGAACCTGAAAGGGAAGTTTACCCAGACTGTGAACCTCCGGGGAAGCCTCAATCTTACCCAGAACTGGCGGATCAACATGAACACCAACTATGACATCATGGCCCGGGAATTTTCTTTTACCAGTTTCAGCGTTTACCGTGATCTTCACTGTTGGGAAATGTCGCTTAATTTTGTTCCTTTCGGCAGGATGAAGAGTTACAGTTTTACACTGAATGCCCGCACCTCGGTGTTAAAGGACCTCAAGGTGAGCAAGCAGCGGAGCTTCTATGACAATTTCTGACAGGAACGCATAAAGGGTGCTGATAGTCAGATAAATAAAAATAATAAATAAGAAATCTGGAATTGGGAATGAAAAGGATCATTTTTACCGACAAGGCTCCCCGTCCCGTGGGGCCATACAGCCAGGCTGTTGAAGTCAACGGTATGTTGTTTGTGGCAGGCCAGGTGCCGCTCGATCCCCGAACGGGCAAGCTGGTGGAAGGGGGTATTGAAGCGCAGACCCGGCAGGTGATGGAAAACACCGCGGCCATCCTTGGGGCTGCCGGATACAGTTTCAGCGACGTGGTTAAATCTACCTGCCTGCTGGCTGACATGTCCGATTTTCAAGCCATGAACGGGGTGTATGCGGAGTATTATCCTGCCAATCCGCCGGCAAGGGTGGCCTTTGCCGTAAAACAACTTCCCTTGGGGGCGCTGATCGAAATTGAGACGCTGGCTGTTCAATAAAAAAAGGCTGTCTTGCGGGACAGCCTTTTTTTTGAAGGAGGGTGGATTATTCGGCGATCACTTCCATCGGGACTTCTACGTACACATCCCTGTGAAGTCTCACTTTTACAGTGTACTCACCCACTTCCTTGATATGGTCGTCGGCTACCACCACTTGCTTACGTTCAATTTCAAATCCATTCTTGTTGATGGCTTCTGCAATCATCAGCGGTGTGACCGAACCGAAAATCTTGCCGGTTGTACTGGCTTTTACACCAATGCTAAGTTTGAGTTTTCCAATGCGGGTTGCCAGTGATTCTGCATCTTCCCTCATTTTTGCCTCTTTGTGGGCTCTCTGTTTCTTGTTTTCTGCCAGCACTTTTTTGGCTGATTCAGTGGCAATCACCGCCAATTTTTTGGGAATCAGGAAATTCCGCGCGTATCCGTCTTTTACGCTGACGATGTCGTCTTTATGTCCCAGGTTTTCTGAGTCCTGAAGTAATATAATCTCCATAATGCTTTTTCTTTTTATTATTTCAACATATCAGCGACATAAGGCAACAAAGCCAGATGGCGTGCCCTTTTTATGGCGCGGGAAACTTTACGCTGGAATTTCAGCGATGTACCGGTCAAACGACGGGGCAGGATTTTGCCTTGCTCGTTCAGAAATTTCTTCAGGAATTCCGGATCCTTGTAATCGACATACTTGATCCCGTTTTTCTTAAAACGGCAATACTTTTTCTTTTTAATCTCTACCGAAGGCGGAGTCAGGTATCTGATTTCACTTGAATTTGCTGTCATGGTTTAACCCTCCTTTTCTGTTTTGTCCTTTAATAAATTTCTTCTTTTCTGGCTGTATTCCGCGGAGTACTTATCCAGTTTTACGGTCATAAAACGGATAACCTTCTCATCACGGCGGAATTCAGTTTCCAGTTTGTCAACAAATGCAGGAGTCGACTTGAATTCAAACAGGTGATAGAAACCTGTGGATTTTTTGTTAATGGGGTAAGCCAGTTTTTTCATCCCCCAGTCTTCTTCATGGATCAATTCGCCACCGTTGTCGGTGATGATGTCCCTGAATTTTTTTACCGCTTCCTTTACCTGTGGCTCAGATAAAACGGGAGTTGCAATGAAAACGGTTTCATACTGATTCATCATTTGACATCAATTTTAATTAAACATTCTTTTAAGAGGGCGCAAAAATAGATATTTTTAAGGAAGATAAAAAGATATTTGACTAAAAGATTTCAGACCAAAAGATTTCATACCAAAAGATATCAGATGACAAGACGATCGCTTTTCTTTTTGTCTGAAATCTTTTCCTCTTTTAGTCTTTTCACAAGGGGATATTTCCGTGTTTCCGCACCGGATTGGTTTTTCGCTTGTTGCGTGTCATTTCCAGCGCAGCGACAATTTTCGGCCGGGTTTCGGCCGGGAAGATAATTTCGTCGATATAGCCCAGCGCAGCGGCTTTATAGGGATTGGCGAACCTGTTCCGGTAATCCTCTACAGCAAGGGCTTTTTCTTCGGGGGGAAGGTTGCGGTAGAGAATGTTGATGGCTCCTTCGGGACCCATGACTGCGATTTCAGCGCCGGGCCATGCGAAGTTGACATCGGCACCAATATGTTTGCTTGACATCACGTCGTAGGCTCCACCATAGGCTTTACGGGTGATCAACGTAATTTTGGGCACGGTGGCTTCGGCGAAGGCATACAGGAGTTTGGCGCCATGCCTGATTATTCCCCCGAATTCCTGGCCGGTACCCGGCAAAAAGCCGGGGACATCCACAAATGTTACCAGGGGAAGGTTGAAGGCGTCGCAGAAACGGACAAACCGGGCTGCTTTTGCCGAGGAGTGGATGTCCAGCACACCTGCAAGACTTCCGGGCTGGTTGGCAACGATACCCACCGGATGACCGGCAAACCTGGCAAATCCGATGACTATGTTGGGCGCAAATTGAGGCTGAACTTCCAGGAAATGACCTTCATCAATCACCTTCAGGATGACATCGTGTATCGAATAGGGTTTATGAGGATCGTCGGGGATTACCCCTTCCAGTTCCGGCTCCCTCCTTTCTGAAGGATCGGAGGTGGGTTTAACAGGCGGCTCTTCCATGTTGTTGGCAGGAAGAAACCCCAGCAATTCCCTTACCATCATCAGGGTCTGCTCTTCATCTTCTCCGACGAAATGGGCTACCCCGCTTTTGGAACTGTGGGTGAGTGCTCCTCCCAGTTCTTCCTTGCTCACCTCTTCGTGGGTTATGGCCTTGATCACATCGGGCCCCGTCACAAACATGTGGCTCAGCTCTTTTACCATAAAAATGAAATCGGTAAGTGCCGGAGAATAAACGGCTCCCCCCGCACAGGGACCCATTATCACCGAGATTTGGGGAATTACCCCTGACGCCATCACATTGTTGTAAAAGATATCGGCATATCCGGCCAGACTCTCTACTCCTTCCTGGATGCGGGCTCCTCCTGAGTCGTTAAGCCCTATAACCGGAGCCCCCATCTTCAGGGCCAGGCTTTGCAGTTTGACAATTTTATCGGCATTGGCACGACTCAGTGTTCCTCCGAAAACCGTGAAATCCTGGGCAAACACGTATACCAGCCGGCCGTTTACCTTACAGTATCCGGCAATAAGCCCGTCTCCCGGGATTTTTTTCTGATCCATGCCAAACTCTGCACTCCTGTGAGTCACCAGTTTGTCAATTTCGTGAAAAGTCCCCTTGTCAGCCAAAATCATGATCCGCTCACGTGCTGTCTTCCTCCCTGAAGCATGAAGTTTGTCAACCTTTTCGCGGCCGCCTCCTGCTTCTGCAAGCAGGTTCATCTCTTCGAGCTCTTTTATTTTCTGCCTGATATCCATTTTGTGAGTTTATTCAAATTCAATTAAAACCTGGTCTCCTTCCACGATCGCACCCTCTGTTACATGGATTTTTCTTACTTTACCTCCCGAAGGAGAGCGGTACTCGCTCTCCATTTTCATGGCCGAAAGGACAATAGCCTTTTCTCCCCTTTCGACCAACTGACCTTCCCTGACTAAAATCTTCACGACCTTTCCGGGCATAGGTGATTTGATGGTTTTTTCTCCGGTTTCCAGCGTGCTCCCTCCCCGGTTAAGCCGGTATCTGGCCTCAGCGTCGATCACTTCCACCTCGAAGTTCTGCAAGAGGGTGTATGCCGTGTACTTTTTGGGTGAGGAATGGGGTACGAGTTCAATGTTGTGCGAACGGCCGTTTTCAAGGATGGAAAAAGTTCCCCCGGTAGTGTGCATCAGGTCGATGTCGTAAATCCGGTCGTCAACCTTTATTTTCATCAGGTTGTTGTTTTGCTCCAACAGTTCGACACGGGCAGTCCGGGTGTTGATTTTTATTTCTATGGACATCTGCTTCTGATTAAAAGTGATGAGTGTGGGCACTGTTTTTCCATCTGTTCTGAATGGGTTGAAATGCTCTGGAATCAAGCATCTGCCCCAGTTTATCCCGAAAATCGATGTATGCCGCGATGATTACCATGTCTTCACAGTCTGACTTGCACGGCTCCTTTTTCTCCAGGAGAGTTTTGTTCTTTTCCAGAATGTGGGTGTCGTAATGCCCTTCGGCAAAGTCGGGACACAGCATGATTTTCTCCAGATACCGGATGGAGGTTTTCACCCCCGTGATTTTATACTCATACAATGCACGGCTCATCCTTTTAATCGTTTCTTCCCGGTTGTTTCCCCATACGATCAGTTTGGAGATCAGCGGGTCGTAGAAAATAGGGATCTCATATCCATCGTATACATACCCGTCGGTCCTGATGCCCAGTCCGGTAGGTTCGTTGATCCGGCTTATCTTTCCCGCCGACGGGAGAAATCCGTTGTCGGGATCTTCCGCATAGATGCGGCACTCCATGGCATGACCGCGTTGAACCAGCTCCTGCTGTGAGAATGGTAGTTTATCTCCCATGGCAATTTGAATTTGCTGCTTCACAAGGTCGATTCCGGTCACCCTTTCGGTTATGGGATGCTCCACCTGAAGCCGGGTATTCATTTCCAGAAAATAGAAGCGGAGGTCACTGCCTACAAGGAATTCGATCGTACCTGCCCCTGTATATCCCACCGCGCGGGCTGCCTTAATGGCCGTCTTCCCCATTTCGTCGCGCAATTGCGGAGTCATCAGGGGGGAGGGAGTCTCTTCGATCATTTTTTGGTGGCGTCGCTGGACGGAACACTCCCTTTCGAAAAGATGAACGGTATTTCCGTAATTGTCGGCCAAAATCTGGAATTCAATATGATGGGGAGAGGGGATGTACTTCTCCAGGTAAACGTGGTCATTTCCGAAAGCAGTCATGGCCTCTGAACGGGCTGCAGTTATGGCTGAAAAGATCTCATTTTCATCGGTGACAAGCCTCATTCCTTTGCCACCGCCCCCTGCCGAAGCTTTTACCATTACCGGAAGTCCGGTTTGCCTGACCACGGACAGCAATTCTTGAGGGTCCTCCGGCAGTTCGTCACATCCGGGCACAACCGGAATGCCTGCTTCTTTCATCGTTTCCCTGGCCCTAACTTTGTCGCCCATACGGAACATCACCTCGGGAGACGGACCGATGAAGACCAAACCGTGATGGGCGCACATCGCGGCAAAATCCCTGTTCTCTGAAAGAAAACCATACCCGGGATGAATGGCATCCGCACCACATTTCAAGGCTGTGTCAATGATCCGCCCCGCATTCAGGTAGCTTTCAGCTGATGGGGCTTCCCCGATGTAATAGGCTTCATCGGCATAACGGACATGAAGCGAAGTACGGTCCGCAGCAGAATAAACTGCAACTGTGGAGATATCCATTTCGCGGCAGGTACGCATCACCCTGATGGCAATCTCCCCGCGGTTGGCTACCAGTATCTTCTTAATGTTTCTCATCCGGACTGTTTTATTCAACAAATTAAAACTATAAAGTCCGGAATATGTTCACACAGGGAATTGATTTGGTGGGATGGGAGATAAAAAAAGGCTACCGGGAACCCCTGGTAACCTTTTTTTTTGTCAGTTTCGTTTAGTCAGATCAGTAATTACCGGTTTACAGAGAAAAGATAGTTTTGAAATGATGACTTAAAATACATTGCGAATATAGCCAAAAAACAGCAGCTGATTCTTTAATTATTAAAAATTAATTAATATTTGTTAATTTCTATTAACAGGCGATTGTATAAATATTTGTTTATCAATAAAGTCAAAAATCGGATATGTTGTAAAATATGTTTTGGAATCTCCGGTGGATGATCTGCTCCTGGATGGGAGATGACCGGGGATCTTCAATTTTGCGATCTGTTGATTTTGCGATCTGTTGATTTGACGATCTGTTGATTTATAAAACAATTTTCAAATTTTCAAATCTTGAGTCTACTCCGATTTGTGCTCCTGACCCCAACCCCGATAGTCCCGATGGCTATCGGGATCGGGGCCCTAAAGGGGACTTATCAATGCATTGAATATTAGACAGTTACCCCATTTAAGGGGCATAGGGTCGAACAAAATAAAACAGTTTATCAACTTTTCGGAGTGGACTCAATCTTCAAATCATCAAATCATCAAATCATCAAATGATTTGAACCCTTGGACGGCGCAGCCTTTGTCCCCGCTCTTTTTTTACACCTTGGTTTCCTCTCCTTCCGATTTGGCGACAATGACTGCACCGCAGGTGTCGCTCCAGACGTTGATGGTGGTTCGCGACATGTCGAGGATCAGGTCAACCGCCAGGATAAGGCCGATTCCCTCCAGAGGCAGGTTTACGGCAGTAAGCACAACCGTCATCATGACCAGTCCGGCCATGGGTATTCCTGCAGCGCCGATGGAGGCCAGCAAAGCGGTGATGACCACGATGAGCTGTTGCAGCGCGGAGAGTTCAATGCCATACACCTGTGAAATAAAAATCACGGCCACACATTCATAAAGCGCGGTGCCGTCCATGTTGATGGTAGCCCCCAAGGGGAGGGTGAAGCTGGATATTTTGTTGGAAACCCCGCTGTTGTGCTCCACTGCTTCCATGGTCAGGGGGAGGGTGGCACTTGATGAAACCGTGGAGAACGCGGTAAGCAGGGGAGTGGCCATATTTCTGAAATGTTTGACCGGATGTGCCTTTCCGATAAATCTGAGCAACAGTGGCAGGGTAACCATCCCGTGAATCAGCAATCCCAGAAATACGGTAAGCATATATATCGCCATGCTTCCTGCGATACTCCCCAGTTTATCGGCATTGGCAGCTACCTCACGGGTTACGATGCCCAGGATTCCCAGTGGGGTGAAGCGGATCACAAACATGGTAATCTTCATCATAACCTCAAACATCCCTTCGAAAAACGAGGTGAGTTGATTCCTGTAATTGTCGTTGACCTGGGTGATGAAAAAACCGCACAGAATGGCGAAAAAGATTACAGGCAACACTTCCCCCCTGGCCATGGAATCCACGATATTTTCCGGGACGATCCGCATGAAGATGTCGGACACCTTGCCTGAGGCACCCTGCAGTTCCGATACATTTTCCGTAAAGCCCAGATGAATCCCGATGCCGGGTTTAATGAGGTTCACCAGGAACAAACCTGTCAGTATGGCCAGTAAACTTGTGGAAATGTAGTAGGTAATGGTCTTTAATCCGAT
>CAYYJE010000021.1:0-1500 GCA_964472165.1 uncultured Prolixibacteraceae bacterium
ATCCACTGACATAGAACCGCAGCATATTCACACGGAACTTTTTCGTCAGGTTTTCCGGGAGGGTATAGCCAAATTCAGCCGTTTTCAAGCGAACAAAAACTCCGTCACGCAACCAATGTGTACTGGCTACGTTGTTATTGGCAACCTGAAATTCAGACAGGCGGGGCCAAAAAGAATTAATATTACGGTCTGTTTCTGACCAGTGGTCGTCAGCAATATATTTCAGCAGACCTCTCTGCCCTTTGTTTCTAAAAGGGGTGAGCGCATTGGAGTCAATAAAAAATGATGACCTGGCGGAACCCTGGAAAAAGAGAGATAAATCAAACGCCTTGTATCCAAGCGAAAATCCGCTTCCATAAATAATTTCAGGCACTGTCGGATAACCAATCGGCACAGCATCGTCCGCAGTAATTTCACCATCTTTGTTGATATCCTTGTATTTGATATCACCTGCCAGGTAAGGACCAAATAACTGCCGCGGCGAGTTATTGACATCCTCTTCGTCAATAAACAGTCGTTCAGCAATATAACCCATTGGCTGATTGATTTTCAGTCCAACCCGTGACCGCCAGGGAACATCGCTGTAATCGGGCTCCTCATACTCTTTGTATTCACTGCTGGCGTAGGTAAAATTACCATTCACAACAGTCCAGAAATCATTGTTAAAGTTTTTCTGGTACTTCAGTTCCAACTCAAAACCTCTGCCCTGGGCTACACCTACGTTTGCCTGTGGAGATACCCGAAGGCCCATGGAGGTCGGAATATCGACCCGGGTCTGCAGGATATTACTCCTGGTCTCTAAAAAGTAATCCCCCAACAAGGTCAGATCTTCAAACAACCCCAATTCAAATCCCAGGTTAGTTTTGGTTGCTATTTCCCAGGTGATCAGATCATTGGCATATCTCCCAATGGTAATCCCAGATCGGTATTCCTTGTCCTGACCAAACCAATAACCTGACCCGGACATATTGATTTGAGAAAGATAAAAGAAACGATCGTATTGCGAACCAATTTGGTCGTTCCCAACCTTACCGTAGGTAGCCTTCAATTTTAACGTTGAGATCACGTCCTTCGTACCAGCCATAAAATCCTCATTGCTTACCATCCATCCTGCACCCACAGAGGGGAAAAATCCAAAACGGTTGTTTTTTGCAAAACGTTCGGTGCCGTTGTATCCAAAGTTAAACTCGATAAAATAACGGGAATCGTAACCGTAAGCAAACCTTCCCGCAGTAGAGATATTTCTTTGTGGGAGGGAGGCTTGAAGCCTGTCAGAAACATTTAAATTAAGGGCTGCAGCACCAGCTTCGTTTCTGAGAGATCCCACAAGGAGAAGATTGATGTCGTGAACGTCATTGTACATTTTATTAAATCCCAGACGAAATTCACCATATTGGGTAGATAGAACAGTCCTCACCCCATCACTGAAGGTCAGATATTCCGTCCCGCTGTCAGGATTGAGTGGAGTCAACATATAAGCTCCATCTACAGTGGATGCTA
>CAYYJE010000021.1:1600-4264 GCA_964472165.1 uncultured Prolixibacteraceae bacterium
CCGCTGTCAGGATTGAGTGGAGTCAACATATAAGCTCCATCTACAGTGGATGCTACGGTATAATAAAAAGGGTTATAGCCGCGGGAAAGATCATAATAAGCGTCCCGTTTTGTATTGTAAAGAAGTTTAGCAAAAAGACCGTCTAATTTTCCTGAAAATTTATGGTCCACTTCCAGCTGTATAAGCATCATGGACTTGCTGGATTCCTTAAAGCTACTGACCACCTGAGCCAATGGATTTATATATTCTCCCAACTCTGCGCCCATACCAAAAAGAATATGGTTGGTAAACTCATTTGCCTCGTCTTTTGGATAATAGGGCAAAAACCTTACAGGTGATGCATTACGTGCCGCACTAAAAACGTCTGCCCCGCCCAATCTCGGACCAGTTGCGTCGTCAAATGTTCCGTATGCGCGCACAATACCTGTGGTTTGGGGTGAAAACTTAATGGTCACGTTAGATCGAACCTGTAAACGGTCGACATCGATATTGTTGTTAAACAAATTCTCTTTGCTCTCCTTCAGAATACCTGTATCGTTCTGGTAGTTGGCTGCAAGATAATACTGCACAGCCTTCCCTCCTCCCTGGATGTTCACATTTATCCGCTTGTTGAGGGCATAATCCTTGATTAAATAGTCGTACCAATCCACCGACGGAAAATTGAGCGGATCATCACCAAGCGCCGTTCTCCTGATCTTATCGGAAGAGTAGGGTTTCATCACCATTGGGTCGCGTGTCCTCACCGCCTCATTGTGCAAGGTCATATACGTAATGGGATCGGCCAGTTCAACAAGTTCAGTGTTGGCTGACCTGGACATTTCCGCTCTGATGTTAATTTTGACGCCATCAGTCTTTCCTTCTTTGGTAGTCACCAAAATCACCCCATTTGCTCCGCGTGCTCCGTATAAAGCAGCGGCATTGGCATCTTTCATCACTGAGAAAGAAGCAATATCATCCGTGTTTATCCTTGCAAGGTCCTGGCTGTTCATTTCAATACCATCAATCAATATCAGCGGATCCTTCTTGCCCGCGGTACTGAAACTCGTAACTCCCCGGATAAAAAACTCGGCGTTGTCCAATCCCGGTTCACCTGATCGCTGATAAGAGATAATTCCAGCCATTCGTCCTGCAAATGCGGTAGTGAGGTTACTGGAAGGAACCTTCAATTCTACCGGAGTAATTGTCGATATTGAACTTACAATACTCTCCTTTTTCTGCTTTCCAAAAGCCACCACCTGCACCTCGTCCACAGCCACACTTTCTTCTGCAAGCGTAAGGGTAACCTTGTCCACTTCATAAGCGGATTTCTCCAATGATTTGAACCCGACAAACGAAAAAACGAGTACTTCTTCCCTGTCGCAACTGATGGTGTAAGATCCTTCAGAATTGGTGATTACCCCCACTCCTGGTTTTCCCTTAATAACAATGGTCACACCGGGTAATGGGAAACCATCCTTGTCCACAACTTTTCCTGAAATGGTCACATTCTGCTGCATCACGGACCCGGCAGGATTTTCACTTTCTGCAACGCCCGTTTCAATAATCCCGCTCACCCGGTTTATGCCATGGGCATCACGCGAATAGACAGAGTAAGGCAACAGGAATAACAAAGTGCTGAAAATCAAGGCCATCTTTAATAAAATGACCGCCGAATGCAATGTCCTTTTTAGATACTCATTCATAATCATTCTGTTTATTGGTTTAGATAGATTTTTATTCAATTGAACCCCCTAACGAAAGTAACGCACTTAAATGTAAATCTGCTTTCTTTTTGCGTAATTCAATCCTCATAATGCGTAAATATCAAATCCATAGAAAGTTTACTTCTCCTTCTCCTGAAGAAAACCGTGCAGCATTTCAGCGATCTCATCGGTAAAAAAGGAATAGGCGAACAGACAAAATCCCTCGTACCCTTCTTCCCGGACCAGTTCAAGCTGCTCCAGCACATTCCCTGCCTGAGCAGGCACAGTTCCGTTGCCGGTCTTTGCATAAATACGGAGTCCGGGGTAGATCCTGTTTGACATCCCTTCGGGAGTAAACTGTTTCTGTTCATCCAGGATTTCCTTCAGCATTTCCGCATTTTCGGTGTAATTCATGGGGAAGATGAAATCGCACAGACCCTCCGTCAACCATTGGGCCCCATCGCGGTAAACCCCGTAGAACTGCTGGGGACCAACCCCTGCTGCCGCCGTCACTTTTAATTCCGGGTCTTTTTCCTTTACCATCTGGTTTACCTGACGAACCAGGTCGAGGATGTGCGAGGCCCTCCAATCCATCCACTGCCTTCTTTTTTCTGCCATCAGGTCGGTTCCTGAAACTCCTGCCTTTTCCCGGAAGCCAAGGAGCAGATTCCTGAAAAACTGAAGCATCACCGGATCCTGGCTGTCCATGACCCTGAAACCCAAAGCGGAAAAACTACCGTTGCCCAGCTTATTCCGGGTGATCACGGGGAGCGTGTCGCCCATATTGCATACCACTTCCGCTTCTCCAGGAACCAGGGGAGCCCAGGTTGAATTGGACTCGAATGGTTCAAATGTAATCCCCGCCGGACTACCGGCAGCAGCTGAAATAACCCGGTGTCCGCTTTGTGGGGTACCGATACCTGTCAGGCCCGACAGGGTCGCCCATACCGGAAATTTGGTGACCAGCGTGGGGTCGGGATAA
>CAYYJE010000021.1:4364-11779 GCA_964472165.1 uncultured Prolixibacteraceae bacterium
GCCCGACAGGGTCGCCCATACCGGAAATTTGGTGACCAGCGTGGGGTCGGGATAAACCCAGAGCAAATCCCCTCCCCGCTCCGCAAACCGCTGAAAGGCCTCAGTCATTTCCTGCGTTACCTGGGGATAATGGGTAACAACCAACAATCCGGGTGTGCGCAACTGGTCAATCGTTTCCACCTTCTCGGGAACCCAGGCCCACCCGGTTTCAGTCCGGTTCATCGTCCGCTCCACCGTTCCGTTGTCCCAAACCCGCTCATTCCAGGTGTCGGGATAAAGCACCCTCACCGGATAAGGATCCTGGTCAGCCGGTACAATATTGGCGGGATTGTCGATAAAATCCTTCGGATTGAAACCATGCGATTCCTTAAATCGCTGACAGGCCGTTTCCGAATAGTCAAATGCAGCATTCCAGTACCGGGTGTAATCCAGATGGATGCCATCGATGTCATAGTTCAACAGATCCTTCAGCACCGACACAAGGTATGGATTCACTTCGGGATGGGCCGGTGACAGAAAGATGTGGTTATACTTGTCGGGGACAATGGGTTTACTGACCCATTCGGGAATCCTGGGTTTGGTATAGTAGACACAACTCCAGGGATGCACTTCGATGTCAAGCGCATGGGCTTTTTCAATCAGGTAGGCCAGAGGATCATAATCCTCGTTGGCATTTACTTTGCCTATGAAATGGTCCGATTTGAACCAGATGTCTTCACGCAGCATTACGTCGGGAATGATCATGTTGATCCCAGCTCTTTTGCATTTTTCCACCAGGTTGTCCACGGTTTGCCGGTCGGCAAACCCGGGAGGGTCAACCCAGAGGGCGCGTACTTTCAGATTGCCGGGAACCCCCGGAGCATTCCGGCTGTTGTCGCAGGCCGTTACCGCAAACAACAGCACCAGTGCAAACACAACGGCTCTGCCGCAAAAAGGGGCAATTCCCTTCCGTGTGGAACCTGCCGACCAAAAGAGTCTTTGTTTCATTTTTTAAGGTTTTAGCTTGCTGCTTCGTAATACCGGGAGGATTCCCTTTTTTACGATCAGCAAATGGTTAAGGTTTAATTTCCGGTAATATTTCATATTTCGATGGTTTACTGAGCCGTCGCATACACTTTAATCCCTGTCAGATCCGCCTTCATGATGATTTTGTCGCGGTTCACCGAAAAAGAGATCTCCCTGCCGGTATCCCCGGTCTCGGGACTGTAGAGACGCAGACCCGCCACGCTGAATTTCCTGGCATCGATTTGAAATTCAAGGAGGTTATTCTGCACTTCCGATTCAATTTCTTTCAAAACCGGTGACTGGCTGATATCCTTCACCGTGGGATGCGGAACTGCCCTGAGCCTGGAATTCATGAAATGAATGACTTTCCGGTCGCCATACTCCCTGAATCTGACCATCCATCCCTTGTCTCCGGCTGTCTGCCTGACTGCGGGGGTGAATTTCCCGCTTTCGACCAGTTCACTGAGCACTTCCGGATTGGCAGAAATGGAATCGATTATCCTGAGGTTTTTCGTTTTCTTTTTCAGCAATTCAACTGACAGGGGTTTCTCCCTGACATTTCCCTTTTCATCGTGAGTCCCAAAGGGAAAGGAAACCCACAGGATACCTCCCCGTGAAAGATAGTGCTGAATGGCGTCAAACTGCCTGCCGGAGACACAGGCCACCCCGTCAAGCACCAGGGGGGTCTTTTCCGATGCCAGTTGTTCTCCCTCTTCCAGTTCCTTGTATCGCAGGATGCGGTATCCGATATGATGTTCAAGCAACTGTTTGGACCACATCTTCGTTTTGGTCCAGTGTTCAGTTCCGCTTTCATCCCGCCATCCGTTGATCCTGCAATAGTAGTTGTATACCAGCCGGACCTCGGTAAAATCTTTCGACTCATAATGGTTCAGGTCGCTCTGTTTTATCTCCCAGTCGTTACAAGGCCTGATCATATCCTCGGTTTCCATGGAGTCGGCAGGATCCTCCTCAAATACCCGGTGCTGAAATGTACTGGCCCAGTTGGCCACTCCCCAGAAGCGGGCCAGACTCCACCCCAGATAACCGCCATCCGGATATATGGTATAACTCAGGGCGATCGCAGGTGAGTTCCCCCGTTGACGGGCAATATCCTTCTGCTGCATGGCTTCGGCATCCATTTCCATCCAGTTTACCGAGCGCAGACTGATTCCCACATTCTCCAGCATGTAAAAATCGAGCTTTCCGGCAATACGCTCCAGGTTGAGGCTGATGGAATTCAGGATTACAGGACCTGTACTGGAACAGCAGGTAAAAAGAGGCTTGTTGCCAATTACTTCCTTTACCATGGCCACATGACCGGCAATGCTGTCATCCTTCATGTTGATCCAGTCCCTGAAAACAGGATTTTCGTAATTGCCCCACTGCAGCATGGGCTTGGACAAATCGCCCCAAAAGGTGAGGTCAGTTACAGGGGGAATCTCATGTCCGTAATCCCTCCGGAATCTTTCGCGGCAGTATGGGCATCCACAGGATCGCAATCCGACATAATCACACATGTCGTCGATCTCGTAGCCATCGAAGTCCACCTCCCTGATCAACCTTTCCAGGTATTTTCTGTGCATGTCGAGAAATGCCGGATTGTTGTGACAGAATGCCTCCATCTGGTACTGCCGGGCGTACCCCCTGGAGCCGTCGAAAAGGTCAACTTCAAAAAGGTCGCGGAAAAGGTGCCCCTCATATTGGGCATGTTCAGCGGCAACCGGATCATGGAACAACAACACATGATGCCGGTGGTTGCGGTGCAGCTTGTCGAACTCGGCCTTGTCCCTCGGCCGCTGAACATGGTTGCAGGAATAATGCTCTATAAACCTGATGTCATACTGGTGCAATTCCTCCTTCACCGCATGAAAATATTCGTTCATCTGACCAAAGTAGTTGGCAAAATCGAACCTTACATGGAACCCATAGTTCATGGCCGTATCGATGTGGGCGGTGGCAAATCCCTCAGCCCGACGTTTTACCTTATCCCTGACAGACTTCTGCGACCACAACAAATCTTCGAGGGTATTCCACCAGCTGGCCACCCGCCTCGGTCTGAAGGGAATATCAGGTGCCACAATTTCTCCGGCTTTTGGAAAGAAATATGGGGAAGATTCCATGGCAAAAGCGTGGAACCGGTTCCCCACTCCCACGGCGGTGGCCAGAAGGGCCGACTTTTTAATAAAATTCCTGCGGGAAAAATTGGTCTCCATGGTCAGTTATTTTTTGTATGAAAATCATTTTTTTCTGATGATTCTGAAAATGGCATCTGCAATCAGTTCATGCCCCTGGTCGTTTGGATGAATACCATCCAAAAACAAAAAATCGATGTTCCCGGGGGTACGTCGGTTTTGGGCGGACCGGTAAAACAACTCCCAGGAATCAACCAGTGCCACTTTTTGTTCCCGGGCCACTTCGCGCATGCAGCCGGCGTATTTTTCAACCTGCCGGTAGCGGAACCATTCGTATTTGCTTCCCAACGGATTTGGCGTCAGCAGGATCACCCTGCCACCCTGCTCCCTGATTTTTTTGATGAAGTAGTTTAAATTATCCCGGTAGCTTTCCAGAGGAATCCGCGGCTCACTGTCAATTCCCCTGTCCTGGTAAGCATCATTGAGGCCGAAGTTAATGATCACCCAGGAGGGGCCGTGGTTGAGCACATCCTCCTGAAACCGGTCCATTCCGTGTCTCACTTTGGCAAAATCGTTGTCCGTTACCGAACCCGTATGGCTGCTGCCCACCCCTGAATTGATCACCTTACAGAATATTCCTGCTTCATCCAGTTTTTTCAGAAGTCTTGCCGGGTAAACCTTCTCCACTCCCTTCCTGGGGGCTGTAACCGAGTTGCCAAAAGCTACAACCACAGCAGGCTTCTGCCTGCCGGAAGAAAGGCCGGGAAAACACAGCAAAACTATCAGCAGAATTTTTCCCCAATTTCTCATTGACTTTGGTATTTATTCCCGAAAATCATTCCTGTGATACGCCAACAATCCCCTCATCGGCTCTTTCTCAATTATCCCCATCTTCATGCCGTATTCAGCGGCAACCTGCTCCAGCACACTCCGGAAATGCCAGGCAACCGATCCTGTACAGTTGAAACTGTATTCCCTGAAACCTGCATACTTCGTCACGATATTCCTGAAAAAATCCTGAAACGAAGAATAGACCAGACTGTAATAATACGGGTCGACGGAGAGGTTATCTCCCACGAACCTGGCAAAGGAGGCACAAAACCTGTTGGGAAGGGAATCCGCATATACTTTGTTCAGCAATTCCACAGGTGACAATTTACAGCTCTGAAAGAATTCTTCCCTTACCTTGTCAGGAAGTGTCCCCCTGATATAATCGCCGATAATTTTTTTGCCGATGTAGCTGCCACTCCCCTCATCCCCCAGCAAAAAACCGAGGGATTCAATGTTTTCCGTCACATTTTTCCCGTCGTATAGGCAGGAATTGGTACCCGTTCCGAGGATGGCCGCAAATCCCTTTGTGTCCCCCAGCAACGACCGGGCAGCTGCAAGAAGATCCGTCTCGATGACTATTTCCGCGGAAGGGAAAATGGAGGAAATTCCATTCGCAAGAATCTGGTCCGTTTCAGGGGAATAACCCCCGCCGGCACTGTAAAACCAGATTTGGGTCACCCGGTCTGACAGTTCCATGATTCTTTGGGGGAGGCTTTCCGTCAGTGATTGGGTGATATAGACACTCCCCACGAAAAAAGGATGGTACCCTTCCGTTTCAAACAGGAAAACTTCATGCGCTCCGTCCAATAAACCCCAGGTTGTTTTGGTAGAACCTCCGTCAGCAACTATGATCATACCGGCTTGTATCAGGTTTTAGGCTTCAGCCTTTTCATAATTTCAGGTAATCCCATTCAGGGCTTTCAGTGCACGGGCCACACTGCCGTGCCGCAGGAGAAATTCCCGGGCTTTTTCATAGTCTGTGATGCCGGATTTCTCCATCAGTATCCGCACAGCCCTGTCCGTAATCTTGTCATTGATAAGCTGCACGTGGACCATGCTGTTGTCCTGCACTCTTCCCAGCCGGATCATGACCACCGTGCTGATCATATCAAAAGTCATTTTTTGGGAAGTGCCGGCTTTCATCCGGGTACTTCCTGTCACAAATTCAGGCCCTGTGATGATCTCCACCGGAAAATCAGAAACCCGGGCTATGGGAGAATCGTAATTATTTACTATACAACATGTTGAAATATTATTCTCCTGACATTTTTTCAATCCGTGCAAAACAAAGGGAGTCGTTCCGCTTGCGGAAATCCCCACCACAATATCCTTCGCGGAGACATTTTTTTCAGTCAAGTACAACCAGGCCTCCTCCGTGTCGTCTTCTTTCTCTTCCAGAGCCAGCACGAGCTTATCGACTCCTCCGGCCAGGACTGAAGAAATGGTGTCGTCCTCCATACCAAAGGTGGTCGGTAGTTCCACCACATCAAGCACTGAAAGCCGGCCTCCGGTTCCGGCTCCAAGGTAAATCATTCTTCCGCCTGCCTTTACTTTCTCCACGACTGCCGTCAGTAACCTGTCGAGTTGAGGTTTGGCCTTTTCAACCGCCAGGGCTATCTTTTTATACTCGGTAATCAATCCGGTGGTCAGTTCTTCAACACTTTTTGTTTCAAGATCTCTGTATAAGGAAGGTTGCTCTGTAATTCTGATCATGTGGGATAATCTTTTTAATATTGTTTTTTGAAAAATTTACCTGTTGTTCTTTCTAACCTGCGTGATGATGGTTTCTTCCACATCGGAAGGGAAGGTATCGGGCATGCCATACCAGATGAAGGAATCGAGCCCTTCGTAGTTCTTTTTCGCGATGTGCAAATGGGTCGGCAGATAGCTGGAGACATCGTTGGTATACCCGGCGACCGAGACCAGCTTATCCGGCCAGAGATCCTTGACGCCCAGACTGTATGGAGTGGTGGTTTCCCGGGAGAATCCCACCAGTTTCCAATTGCCGATATTCACGGTGTGCACATAAACGGGCATGGAGAACCGGGTTAATCCTTCCTGATGGTACTTATTCATGATGTCACACCAGGTTTGGTTCCGCTCCGACAACATCTGGTTTTGGTTTTCTTTGGCAGCCATGGCAAAAGCGTCAATCTCCCCTTTGCTTTTCAGGTTAATCATGAAGTCGACCGTATCCAGGGAACAGGATATCGGCCCGCTGATTCTGACCATTTCACGATGGGCAACCTTCAGCACTTCACCGGCCAGCTTTTCACCGGTAATGACTTCGGATTGATCAAGAGGATTGATATCTCCGGCGGTTCCCTGCAGGAAGAGGGAGTGGCGGGTTCCAGTATTTTCCTCCACAAGTTGGCGGGCAACACCGGGGAAATTTGCCGAAAGGGTGTAGTGGAGCGTACCTGCCGTACTGTGTACGGGATGACAGGCAGCCATGAAAAGAAATCCTCCTTTGGCCCCGTTCAGGTATTGATATCTGATCACATCTACCGCATCGTCATAAATTTCCGGACGGTCCCGCAAACTTCTGTTAAACCCAAGTGCGACGTTGCCTCTGCCAAAGAACAATTCAGCAGGATGTGCGTTGTCGAGCGACTCCCCCACGGCTTTCAGGATGGCCAGCCGTATCGTGCCGTACAACCAGGAGCTGTCGGCCTGCCGGTTGCTCTCCTGCCATGTCGGCCACTTTTGGGCCACAGGGGCAAAATGAGTATGAGAGGAATTGATGAAAAGGGAGGAAGGAAGAATCCCCCTGGTTCTGAAAAGCTCTTCTCTTACCGCGGCAGTAAATGAATCATTGATTCCGGTTACATCCAGTGCCACAATCACCACCCTGTTCTCTCCCGCTTTTAAGGAGAGTGCCCTGACCGAAAGATCGCCTTTGCTCCTGTGTTCTCCCTCATAAAGCACATTCCCGCTGTCGATGCCGTATATACCCTCCTTCGTGGCAATGAGGGTCTTTATCTCTTCACGGATTGTCACACCATTCTTCCAGGCCATCTTAATCCATTTGTGGTCATAGCCTGAGCCCCCCTGGTAGAACATAACACCTTCACGGTTCAGCACAATCAGTTTTTCACCCACCGCAGCCATGCTTGCCAGATCAGACAGCGGCGGGAAGCCGGTTTGGACCCAGTTCAGTTTTTTTGTGGATAATCCGGCCATCCAAATGGCCCCTTCTTTGTCTGCTGCATAAAGCCTGCTGTCCGTTGCAGTTAACGCCATTATGGGGGAACCCGGAGAAACAGATTTTTTCCATTTTAATCTCCCTGCGCCACTTTGTATATCGGCATAGAGGAACTTTCCACCGGAAGTTATCGCCCAGATCGTATGTCCGGATATGGCAATATGCTGAAAATCAGAAGCCTTTCCCACTATCGCCCAAGGAGCTGAGCCGGAAAGACTCTTTTTGTACAGAAAATTTCCGTC
>CAYYJE010000021.1:11879-17061 GCA_964472165.1 uncultured Prolixibacteraceae bacterium
GATCTTGAATTTCTTGAAAATCCGGGATATGTTTTTATAATCGTTGATCCCTGATTGCACGGCCAGGTCAAACAGAGGGTGATCGGTCGTCAGCAGTAAATCAGCAAGATGTTCTATTCTGCGGTGAAGAATAAACTGATAGATTGAAATATCCATCTCCTCCTTGAATTTAATCTCCAGACTTCGCCGCGACAAAGGAACCAGGCGGGTGAGTGCCCCGATCGTCAGGTCCCGGGTGAAATTCTCTTCGATATACCCCACAATCTTCGAAATATACTCATTGGAGATGTTGTAGTGCTCTGTCGACTGCCTCAGTTTGAAACGGACAGGCCTGACTTTGATATCGAAGGGCTCACACCTTTCCTTGCTGATCAGTTGATCGATCAGCTGCCCTGCCTCATACCCCCCTTTTTCCACATCCAGCACTATGGAAGAAATAGGCGGATCCGACAAATTGCATATCAGCTCATCGTTGTCGACGCCCATCAGGGAAATCTCTTCGGGAATCCGGATATTGTTGATTTTGCACATGGTCGACACCTGCAACGCGAATTTGTCGTCACATGCGAAAAGGCCAACCGGCTTGGGCAGTGAGCGCAACCACTCCTCCAACTTAATATGGCTTGAACTCCACTCGTCATCGCCCAGATTTTCCCCTTCGAAATAAAAGAAATCCCCACCGTAATTCTCCACCTCATTGCGAAATCCCTCTGCTCTTTCCCTCGACCATATCACACCTTTGTTCCCGTAAAATGCGAAATTGCGGTACCTTCTCTTCAGAAAAAACTGAGCTGCCATTACTCCTGTGGCAAAATAGTCGCCGGTAAGATTGGAAAAGCCGGGACTTCTTTCCCTGTAGTTCTGAAGGATGACAGGAATTTGCAGGTTTTCCAGCATCAGGGTATCCTCATGATCCCAGCGTGCGACAATTGCATCGGCCTTCCACTCCTTTGCACACCGGATGATTCCCTCGTTTCCGTAAAAAGTTTTATAGTAGGTGGGCAGCCGGTAGAATATCCAGGGTCCGTACTCACTGGAATAGCGAATCAACCCTTGTAAAATACGCCGGCTGAATTCACTTGAATAATCTATCAGCATTAAGATCCTTTTCATAGACCCACCTTTCAGTATCCTTGCTTTGTATCAGATCGTTTTCAGCAGGTCGCGGTTTTCATAAACCTTCATGATGCCATTGATCAGGTCGTCCATATCCGAACGGGGGCCGAGCAGTGGTCCGGGGCCGTTCAGGATGATCACATTCTTACATACTGCGTCGCAATTCGGATATTGCATCTCCTCCCTGTATTGTTTCAGCCGTTCAGGAGCGTACATTTTCTGATACACTTTCTGGTTAGAGATAAAATCCACCCAGGGATCGTCGTATAAGCCACGTCCGATGTAACCACTAACCGCGATCCCTTCAGCCCTGATGGCTTTCAGGAACTGTGCAGGTTCGGCCCCGCCAAAGTGTTCCTTGTGGTAATACATGGCAAATTTGTAATAGGCTCCGCTTTCTGTGCCCTCGTACATCTTCTGGGGCACAAGGCCGGGAAATCCCTGAAGCTTCGAACGCAGGTAGGCTGCATTTTCATTGCGGATCTTATGCCGTTCGAGGAACTGCGGAACCTGTCCCATCAGGATGGCCCCTTCAAATTCGGTCATCCTGTATTTGGGACCTATGCGTTCAGTGACCCCCTTGCGGGTGGTGCCGTGGTTTTGTACCGTATAACAGCGGTCCATAAGCAGGTCGTCGTTTCCGGCAATGCCGCCGCCTTCTCCGCAGGAAATCACCTTGCTTTCCTGAAAACTGAAAGCCCCCAGATCGCCGATGGTTCCAAGCCGCTTTCCTTTGTATTCGGCAAGGTGAGCCTGACACGAATCTTCGATCACCCGCAGGTTGTGTTTTTTGGCAATGGCCATAATCCGGTCCATGTCGCAGGGAAGCCCCATGATGTGGACAGGCATGATCGCCTTTGTGGCAGGCGTAATCCGCTTCTCAATCTCATCAGGGTCGATCTGGAAACTCTCCGGATCAAGGTCGGCCATCACCGGCAAAGCCCTTGACACCAGGATAGAGGCGACGGTTCCCATGTCACTGTATGGTGAGGTAATAACCTCGTCACCAGCTCCGATTTCCAGCGCCTCTACACATACGTTGAGCGATTGGGTTCCTGAACCGGTCCCCACAAAATGTTTTGCGCCCAGCATGGTGGCAAACTCCTTCTCAAAGGCAGAAACCGTACTGTTGGGAACGCCCATCCGGCACCACCTGCCGCTTTGGGTGGTTTTAACCACAGAATCGATCACATGCTGGTCGATGTGCGGCCAGCTGTGCCATGGCTTATTACTCCGGACCGGATCCCCCCCAAGAACCGCAAGTTTACTTGCCGAACCCGAAGAGATCTCCACATTTCCGAACGCGGGCAAGGCACCTGCTGCCACAATCCCGGCAGATCCTGCCGACACCACCGATAAAAATTTCCTTCTGCTCAGATCTTTTGTCTTCATAGCTCTTTTAATGGTTTTGAGTTTGTTGATTTTTTCCCTTCCTGATATTTTACGGTTTACTGATCTCCCCCCCTCATTTTACCATTGCGTAGAGACGCCTGAGGTACTCAACCGCTTCGCGATCCTTATTCCCTTTGATGCTTTTTTTCAGGGCTTTACCAACCTCTTTTTTGGGGCCGGGATCAGATCCCGGTGCCGTCACACGTGCCACAATGTCAAAGAGTGCCTGGCGTGCGCCCTCCTTCGCCGCAGGATTGCTGTCGGTCATAAGCCCGGCAAGTGGGGGAACCATGACCGCACCCAGGGCCACAGCCGTTTCAAAGTTATGTTTGCGGATATTCCCGGAGGTTTCGGCAAACCCTTTCAGCACATAGTCAGGCTCTGCATCCAGGTCCCGGATGGAGATGTTCCTGAACCTGGCAAACTGATCCTTCTTCGGAGAGTGGTTACTCTGGAAACCAATGAATCCGGAAAGGGGCTTGCCGGCCAGCGATTTTACAGTATCGGTGTCGGCCATGGTGGTGACCTTGCCGTCCACAAGTACGGTCACCATTTTACGGTCACACCTGATCTCCATGCTGTACCATTTTCCGGTTGTTTCATCCGGACGGTTGGTGATCGCCACATGCCCGTACAAAGAACCCGTGCAATGGAGGTCGTCCCGCCAGGGAGTCCAGGGAGCCAGCAACTGAACTTCAAATCCCGCAGAAGGATCCGTCGGCTCGTGCCTGATAAATACACCACTGTTTCCCACATCCGACAACAGGAATTCAAACCGCATGATAAAGTTTCCGTATCTCCTGGCGGTATACAAATCAAAGCCGTTTCCCCTGCTGCGGGTTACCAGTTCACCGTTTTCCACTTCAAAGCCTCCGGGTTTCATGAGTTTCCATCCCGAAAGGTCATTTCCGTTAAAAACCTGCACAAACTTGCCCTCTTCCTGCCCCCATGCAGCAGTTCCCATAAGCAATGCTGCCAAAACCCACAATATTCTCTTTTTCATTTTTTCTGAATTAGTGATTCAACCATTTATCAGAGTGACCAGGGAGCCCGGTTTTTGCGGCTAAGCAGAAGGTTTGCCGCCTCATCTCCCACAAATTTCTCATTCCTGCTATCCCATTCCAGTTTGCGTTTCAGCCTGAAGGAGATCAAAGCCAGGTGCATCGGGATGGTCATGTCGCGGGCATATTCCAGGTTGCTTTCTGGCTGTTGCCGTGATTTGACGGCATCGATGAAATTTTGCTGGTGTCCGGGTGAACGGACAATTGTCCGGGGAACTTCGGGCAGGTCACGAACTACCTCTTTGCCAAACCTGATGAAAATATTGTCATAATCACAGGTCAGGGAGCCTTCGGTACCCTCGAAATGGGCGCCGATGTGCATTTTGTCGGATCCCGGCACCTCCGGGGGTATGGTAGTCCAGAAAACGTCAAGGTCGTCGTACTTCAGGTCCACATCGATCCATTTCGGGGTATCTGCGATACCGTCGTAGGGTCTTTCTCCCCGGCTTTCAATGCTTTTCAATCCGCTGGGGTGGAGGGCTGTATACAAAATGTCGGCGATGTGGCACCAGAAATCGGCAAAGACCCCTCCCGAATAATCGAGAAAATAGCGGTACGAACGGTGGCACTTCACTGGAATATAGTCGGTATACGGGGAAGGTCCCAGCCACATGTTCCAGTCGAGGGTTGCGGGGGGAGTTTCCGGGGAGGGGAATCCCAGCCCGGGAGATCCTCCGGTTTTCCAAAGCCTGACTGTATGGATCCGGCCCAGTTTTCCCGATTGAACCAACTCGGTCACCCGGTGGAAAGTCTCACTGGCATGAATCTGGTTTCCAAGCTGGAACACTGCCTTGTGTTTGCGGAGGCTCTCCAGCATTTCAACTCCCTCCGCATGGGTATACGAAAGGGGTTTTTCACCATAGACATCTTTACCCGCCTCAAAGGCCATCATGGCGATCAAGGCATGCCAGTGATCGGGGGTGGCACAAGTGATCACGTCAATATCCTTCCGGTCGAGCAATCGCCTGAAGTCGGTATAGGTGTCGATACGGGCCCCCTGTTTGGAAGCAGAAAACCGTTTGTGGGTGTTTCCCAGAATTACCTGGTCCAAATCGCACAAGGCAACCGTTTCCACTTCAGGAATAGCCCTGAACCAGTTGACATGGCTGTTGCCCTGCTTGCCCAATCCGATATGTGCAACCCGGATCCGGTCGCTGGGTGCAACCCTGTGTACCGGGTTAGAAAGGAGAGGCAGACTCATCAGTCCCATTGCGGAAGTGGCAATAAATCTCCTTCGCGTGTAATTACCTGGTTTCATGAATTTTTCACTTATTTAGATGAGTTTATTGGCTTGTTAATAGTTGACAGGCCCGGTTCACCATGGTTACCCCGGCATTTTAAGAAGGATTGCAGGATCAGGCTATGCCCAGGATCCTTTTTGCATTGCCGGATCGCACCAGGGCCCTGACTTTTTCATCGGCTTCCTCCTCTCTGAGCGCAGCAATGCGCAACATCCCCGTTAAATAATCGAGGAAAGGAGAATGGGTTCCAAAGGCAAATTTTTCATCGCCGTAAGTTTTCAGCAGATTTCCGAGACTGGTCACCTGCCGGCCGGAGGTGTCGAAAACGATTTCAGCTTTCCGGAAGAGTTCCATATCCTCCCCCTTGTCCAC
>CAYYJE010000021.1:17161-22832 GCA_964472165.1 uncultured Prolixibacteraceae bacterium
GATTGGGTATTCTTGTAAAAAACCGCGTTCATGTTGGCGATGACGGAAATATCGACCCCAAACTGGTCCATTCTCTCCAACAGTGTCCGGCAGGTGTTGTATCTCACCTGGTGGAAAGGCCAGTGCCCCACGTAGGCATTGACATCAAGCCACATGGTACCCTCCTTTCCTCAGCATTTGGTTGTAATTGTCAAAAAAGAGTTTTCTTTTTTGAGCTTCCGAGGTATTGGAGGCCAGGATTTTTCCTACCCCCTGGTAGAACATGTTGTCGGTGCCAAAGAAAATCCGGTCTTCACCCAGAATGCGGATGGCTCCGTCAATGATTCCCTCCTCGTTATTGCTCCCGGAGCAATCCACATAGATGTTGGGAATATCTGCAAAGCTCTTGCACATATATTCCCAGTCGCCGCCCCCCCCGATATGGGCCCACTGAAAAATGGCTTCAGGATACCTGCGTGCAGCCTCGGCCATGTCTTCGGGAATCGTGGCAAAGGCTTTTTCGCCAATGTCGTATTTCATTCGGTGCCCTCCCACGCCGATTTCACATTCGGCATGCATGAGACAGATCATTTTCAGGTCGATCAGCTTTTCAATAATCGGATAGTAGAGAGGGTCGTTGACTTTTACCTGCAAATAACCTTTATAGCCTCTGAAGCCAAGGTCGGTACACCGTTTGATTTCCTCGAGCGACTCTTTTGGGAAGTGGGGATTCAGGGTAAAGAAGCCGATAAAGCGGTTGGGAAACCTTTTCATGGCCTTGTAGATGACATCGTTGTTTTCCCTGGCTTCCTCCGGCCTGTATGGGGCCTCCCTGCTCAGCACCGGATAAGAGATGGAAGCCCACTCAATCCCCAGACGGTCGTTTTCATCGATTTGTCTGGCTGCGTCATCAGGGTGCGACCGGTTCATCCCCACATGGGCATGGGCGTCGAACTTCCTGTATTTCCGCATCTCCTCCATGATATCATAGGCAGATACCACACGCTTTTTTTCGCTGCCCCATGCGGCAAAAGGTCCGGTGAGGGAGATTGCCGCAGTGGAGAGTGTGGTTTGTCTGAGAAAACTCCGGCGTCCTATTTTCATGGCTGTGGTACTTGTCGGCTTTTAATTCTTCAGTTCAGGATGCGCTTCAAAAACTTCGGCAAAGCTGCCGGCACTGTCGGCATCGATGAAAAGTTCTGCAGCAGGATGGGTCCGGAGGATGGTGGCAGGATAAGTCTCCACTATGGGTTGGGTAAGCGTGTTAAAGACCGCATTGGACTTGGTCCTTCCCGGAACAACACAGTAAATCACCGGGGCGCTTACCAGCATGGGGATGGTAAGGGTGATAGCCTGCTCCGGAACCAGTTTCAAGTCGCTGAAACATCCATCGTTCACCTGCTGCTGCCTGGAAACCAGGTCAAGTGAAATTACTTTGGCGCCGAAGGGGTCCCGGAAATCAGCCACGTGGGGATCATTAAACGCGATATGGCCATTCTCACCGATTCCCATAAAGACGATATCGGGGGGAAATGCTTTCAGCTGAAGTTCATACCGGTGGGCTTCGCCCTCAGGATCAGTCACGTTTCCCCGAATAAAATGAACCGAACGGAAAGGCACTTTGGAAAAAACCCGCTCATTCAGGTAGTTGCCAAAGCTTTGCGGCGCATCTTCAGGAAGACCGATATATTCATCCATATGAAAAGCATTGATTCTCTGCCAGTCAATACCGGGAAAGTCAATCAGTGCCTTGAGGAACTCATCCTGCGAAGGGGCTGCCGCAAAGATAATATTCAGATAAGGTTTCACCTGAAGCAGGGAAATGATCTGTGCACCTGCTTTCAATGCTGCACTTCCGGCCATTTCCTCCCGGGTTTCGAACGCATTGACATGCAACTGATCGATGTAAAATGTTTTTTCCATTTTGATATACTATTTTTAGGATTATCGCGCTGACCCGCCAGCGGGCGAATTGTAATTTTTAAGTCTGGTTATTCCGTGTAAACGATGTTCCCGTTAATGATGGTTTTATATATTCTGATCTGGTCGTCGAAAATGACGAGGTCGGCAAGTTTGCCCACTGCGATGCTTCCCCTCTGGTCATAAACCCCGCAGATGCGTGCTGGTGTAGAGGTGATCATCTGAATGGTTTCCTGCAGGTTTACGCCGGCGAGGTTCACCATGGTCCTTACCAGCCTGTCGGCTGTAGCCACGCTTCCGGCAAAAGCTTTGCGGTCGGGCATTTTGGCCACCCCGTCCTCCACAATGATTTCCTGGCCACCTTTCAGGCTGCCCAGGATGCTGGTGCCGCCGGGCATCCCTGCCGCCCGCATCGAGTCGGTTACCAGGGCGGTTCTCGACGCTCCCTTGGATTTATAAATCAACTGAAGCAGACTTTGTGGAAGATGGATTCCGTCAGCGATGATCTCCACAGTCATTTCGTCAATCAGGAATGCACTCTCAATCACACCTGCAAAACGGAAGGCATTTCGCCGTGTTACTCCCGACATGGCCGAATAGAGGTGGGTCATGTGGGTGAATCCGTTTTCAAACGCCTCGATCACATCTTCGTAAATTGCATCGGTATGCGCGATGGAAGGAAGGATGCCATGCCGGGTCATAAACCGGCCGAATTCCATAGCCCCCTTCAATTCCGGGGCGGCACTCCACCGGATGATGTCCTTGTAATTTTCAACAATAGGCTCATATTCTGCAGGATCGGGATCATGAATGTATTTCGGATCCTGAGCGCCCGACTGTTTCAACGAAAAATAGGGTCCCTCCAGATGAATTCCCAGCATGACAGATCCCTTCACATTGAGCGCAGAGGCTTCCCTGAAAACCGACAGGGTATGGTGCAACTCCTCCATGTCGCTGGTAAGGGTAGTCGGAACAAGAGCTGTCGTCCCGTGCCGGGCATGCATTTCGGTGGCCCCGAGAAAAGCCTCTACGGTTCCGTCCATAAAATCGTGGCCTCCCGCCCCGTGAGTGTGCATGTCTACAAATCCGGGAGTAATATATCTTCCTCCTGCATCGACCACTTCAGCTCCGTCAAAGGAAAGATTGTCCGGCTCTATAGCCACAATCGTTTTCCCTTCCACCCAAACCGCATGGTTCCGTATAAACCGGTAAGGGGTAAGAATCTTTCCGTTGGTTATTTTTAATCGTTGTGGCATTTTTCAGTATTTTTAATTCTGTTTCGCAAACCTCACAGGCAACCAGTGCTTGACCCGGTAACCGTACAAAGCAAAAAATACCAGGTAGAGGTAACAGGGAAGCAGGATGATGTATGCATCGTGTACACTCCACACATCAGCCAGCCGGCCGTAAATCAGCGGGGAGATGGCGTTGCCGCACAGGCCCATGACCAGGAGGGACGATCCGAGTTTGGTAAACCGGCCAAGACCTTTTATCGCAAGAGGCCATATGTTGGCATATATCAGCGAATTGGCCAATCCCAGTGCGACCATAAACCAGATGGAAATGTCGACGCGGTGCCCCAGAAAATTCACTTCTCCATGCATCACCAATACCAATACCGATAAAATGGTACCCAATACGGTGACCACAATCAGCGCATTTCGCTGGTTGATATACCTGGGAATGGCCACGATTCCAAAAATATACCCGATCATGGTCGCACCCAGAGTGTAGGAAGGAAATGTCTTCGCTTCCAGAAGGGTCAGTCCCATGGATTGGGCATATCCGATAATCGTATCTATGGCAATGATTTGGGAACCCACGTGAAAGAAAATGGCCAGGGCCCCGAGGATCAGATGGGGAAACTGGAAAATACTGGTTTTCCCGTCATGTTCCCCATCGGTCTCTTCTTTGTTGGCCTGCGAAGTGTTAATTTCCGGCAACGGCGAAAAATAGACCAGCAAACCAATAAAAAACAGAATGACGCCAAGCACACTGTATGGAATAATCACCCTTCTGATAAGATTTTCAAGGGCCACATTCTTGTCAAAATCGGTAAGTGTACCATCCTTTAACGCAGTGAACAACTCGTTGTCTGTCACTTTCAGCACCACTGCGGCGAAAATCAGGGGAGCCAGGATCCCTGCCAGTTTGTTGCAAACTCCCATGATGCTCATCCGCTGGGCAGCACGGTCAATCGGTCCGATGATCGTAATATAGGGATTGGCAGCCGTTTGCAGGATAGCCAGTCCGGTACCGATTGAAAAGAGGCCTGCCAGAAAGACTCCATAGGTGCGCGACAAGGCAGCTGGTACAAACAGAAAAGCGCCCAATGCCATGACAAAAAACCCGATCATCATCCCTTTTTTAAATCCGAGCTTTTCAAGCAGCAGGGAGGCAGGAACCGACATTACCAGGTACGCAATATAGAAGGCGAAAGCCACCAGGTACGACTGAAAATTGGTCAGCTCCAGTGAAATTTTAAAGTAAGGAATCAGTATCGCGTTTACCCATGATACAAACCCGAAAACAAAAAACATTAAACCAACAATGGCGATCGAAATAATCGACGTCTTTTTATCCATCCTTTGAAATTTATAAAAATATTAAATGCTGATTATCAGACTATTTTACGATTAACAGGATCCCATTCCATTCTTCTTTTTTCCACATAGGAGCGGTGAGCCATGATGCAGGTAATTCCTTCCTCGAAGGCCATCTCAATGTTGGCGCTGGGAGCTCCCCCATTGCGGATGCAATTGAGCCATTCCCTGATATGCAGATGGGTAACATCCACCGAACGACCGTTAATCAGGGTGGTCGTAAGCCCTCTTGCCGCATAATACTTGTCGGAGGCTGAAGTCACCGCATCGATCTGGCCTGCTCCCGGATTATAGGTAAGCATGGGTGAGTCGGTGTCAATAACCCCGGATGCGATGCCATCCTTGTATTTTGTCGAATTTCTGTCAGCGGTGATGATGATGTTATTTCCCAGCTCCATTGAAGCATCATGTCCCATAAATACCCTTCCCCGGCCCCTGCTCGAAGCCAGGTTTCCGCTGTAAAGAAGGGTAAGATCCTTTTGGGGATATTCAAACACACAATGGAGGGAGTCGGGCATCTCTCGGTTGTCCTTCCAGTAATAGATTCCTCCGGACGAGACTACAGATGCAGGTATGCCGATCCTCAGCAATTGGTTGACGGCATCGTATTCATGCGTAAAAAGCTGTCCGATCAGCCCGGTGTCATAGGCAAACCATTTGGTCCAGTTGTAAAAACGGTCGACACTGAAAGGAACGTAGGGAGTCTCTCCCAGCCATTGCTTCCAGTCGATGATGGATTCATCCCCCGGTTTAGGGTTTCCTTTGGCATCGAGGTGACGTATCCATGCTCCGTTCGCGGTATTGCGGTTCGAGGTGGTTTCCACCAGGGTTATCTTCCCGAGGATATCCTTTTTCATAATTTCCCTGGCCTGCTGGAAGACCACGCTCTGGGTGATCTGATGGCCAAGTTGGAAAACGATGGGACTGCTTTTAACAGTTTCATAAAGTTCGTTCAGCTCCTGCTCGTTGTGGGCCACACTCTTCTCACAGTAGATATGCTTCCCGGCCTTTGCCGCTTCTATGGCGATGCGGGCATGGTGATGGTCGGGAGTGGAAATGATCACCGCATCGATATCCTTGTCGGCCAGCATTTCATGGTATGTGCGATACCGTTTTACGGGGAGTTCCGGAGCCTCATCGCCCCCGGGTCTGACCATGTTTTCAGCGGT
>CAYYJE010000021.1:22932-37482 GCA_964472165.1 uncultured Prolixibacteraceae bacterium
GCTTGTCCCACAGGCCGGCGCCGAAAAGTCCCAGTACCGGCACTCCGGCAAGCGCTTTGAGCAAAGTCCTGCGGCCCATTCCTCCGCCAATTCCCTCCTCTTCAGGGATGTTCAGCTTCTTATTGGTATCACTCATTGTTGTATGCTCCTCCTCCTTTTAAAATTTCTCCAAAGTCCATCCAACCCAAAGATTTTTCCTGTGGGAAACAACGCCAGAACCACCAGGGCCACGGCTTCGATCAGGGTCTTGTCCACAACCAGGTTATTCCCGTCGGCAGGCAGGGAATACTCCAGTCCCACCAATGGCGGACAATTCAGGTAGTAGACCAGCAGGAGCAAGGCTCCGGAAATCGCCGCCACCTTGAAAAACAGTCCCAGGATAAGTCCGAACCCGATGGCAATCAACCCCCAGGTATTCAGGAAATCGACAGCTCCAAGCACTGCAGGATCCGAAACAATCCACTGGGCAAAGCCGGAGAGTATCCATTGCGACTCTTTCAGAAAACCGGAAGCAGACCAGTTAGGATTCATCAACTTGGCAAAACCCTCATACAGAATGTGCCAACCGATCAGAAACCTCAACAGAACCAGGGCAAGGACCTGAGGATTGGAGAATTTATTATCTCTGTTCATATGCGTACGCGTATAATTATTTCAGGAAAGGCTTTACAAAACCATTTCCCATCCTTTTTGATATTTCCGTGACCAGAGTTTTTTCGCATCCCTGTCGTTCAGAATATGTCCGTTGGCAGGATTGATTTCGAGGGAATGACCTACCCGTTGGGCAATGTTTCCCAGCTGGACCAGCAGGGTACTCTTATGGCCGCTGTCGATGTCGGAGCGCAGGGGAGTGCCCCTGGTAATGCCATCGAAGAAATTCTGGATATGCAGGGCATCAAGTTGCTGGGCCGGGCTGGCAGGATTCCTGGGATCGATCTTATTTTTATCCATGACCGTTTCGATCTCCTTTCCCGCGGCATCAAACAAAGTATAGCCATTTCCGCCGGTTATGAGCAGTGATCCTTTTTCACCGTAGAACATCGATCCGACTGAGGAGCCCTCAATGTTCTGAGGATTGCAACTGCGTCCTTCCCAGGTCATGGTAAACCCTTCCGGGAAATCCATGGTAATCACCTGTGTATCGGGAGTTTCCCAGTCGTCGGAATAGTGGAACCTTCCTCCGTTGGAGCTGACACGGTTCGGGAAATCCACTCCCATACCCCAGCGGAGGATATCCACCATATGGGTACCGTTGTTCAGTGCCTCCCCGGTTCCCCAGTGCCAGAACCAGTGCCAGTTATAATGTACCAAATTGTCTTTGTAAGGTTTCCTGGGTGCAGGCCCCTGCCAGAGATCCCAGTTGAGCCATTCGGGTACTGCCGTCTCCCTGCCAATCCCGATCGGTTGCCGCTTGTTGGTATACCAGCTCTTGCCAAAATATGGCTTCCCGATGGCGCCTGATTTTACCATTTCGATGCCCTTGATCACGTTAGGCCACGACCGGCGCTGATTCCCCATCTGAAGTACTTTTCCGTACTTTGCGGCAGCTTTTACCAGGATCTCACCCTCTTCAGGAGAATGACTGCATGGTTTTTCGAGATACACATGCTTCCCGGCTTTCATGGCCAGCAAGGCCGCAGGGGCATGCCAATGATCGGGCATGGCCACCACGATGGCATCCAGTTCCTTGTCTTCCAGTGCTTTCCTGAAATCAGGTGCTTCTTTCGGGGCTTTGCCTGCAATTTTATCCACTGCGGCAATGCACTTCGACATCGCACGGGAATCGGTGTCGCTGATCGTAATCACATTGCAGTTTTTCTGCTGGGCATAATTCTGGGCAAGGGCCAAACCCCGGGCATTCACCCCCACCACACATACATTGACACGATCGTTGGCTCCTATGATATTTTTGTAGCCCGACGCACTGAAACCCGGCAGAACTCCTCCAAAGGAGAGGGCAGCAGTTCCCAGTACCGTTTTCTTGATAAAATCTCTTCTGTTATTTTCCATGATAGTCCGAATTGTTCCTGGTTACTTTAATGCTTTTTTACTTTTTTTGGCAGCCTTTTCCATCACCGCATCCATTGAAACGGGTATGCCGCCCTTCTTTTTGCTGAGATCTGCAGCTTCCATAAATGCGAGAATCTCCAGGGTTTCCTCCCTGGGGAACGGAACAGTTTTGGTCTGGAAAAACCTGATGATCTCTTCGAGCAGCGGATTGTAGCCGTTATAGGCACCCAGCCTCACGTTGGCTTTCTCCCCGTAGATGGTGCCGCCGTATTCCCTTTTTCCGGCACGCAACCCCCTGAAGGAACCGATACGACCATCGCTCCAGGTTCCGACCACCACATCGGTATCAGGAGTATGCAGGCGGACCACACTCTTGCATCCCGGCCCCATGGCTGTAAAAAGGGTTTCCACCCCATGAATGCCATACCAGAACAGATCGGGATGGGTTTGTTCCAGGGCGGCGGGACTGAAGGTTTCAGCTCCCAGGATCTTCCCCGCCGATCCCTCTTTTACCTCTTGCATTCCCTTGATATACCGGAGCGAGGATGCTGAAAATACAGGAACTCCATATTTGTCGGCCGCATCGAAAATGGCCATGGCATCAGACAGGGAGGCTGCCATCGGCTTGTCCACAAACAATGTTTTTCCGGCTTTCAGGACCGGGAGGGCCTGTTCGAGATGACGGCGGCCATCATTGGTTTCCAGCATGACCACATCGACCTTTGTCAGCAAGGCCTCAATGGAATCCACAATTTCCACCCCCAGTTTACGGATGTCGTTGGTGTAACCTTCGATCCGGTCCACACTGGACTGGATATCGAGGCTCCCCTTGGGATAGGCAGCCACAATGGTATACCCGCCGAATTTATCGCCTGCTGCCGGGTCGTTCAATGCCTTGGCAAATGCGATGCTGTGGGAGGTGTCGAGACCGATAATCCCTACCCTTTTGCCTGCGGCTTTCCCCTGTGCCAGCAGAGAGGATCCCAGTGTGAGTCCTGCACCCGCAAGGGCACTGGATTTGATAAAATTACGCCTGTTGATCATATTGTTTATTGTTTTTGATTTTGTTTTTCCGATACCGGATATTTAAAAAGTCTAATATTAATTAATTTTTATGGTTTCAGGAAATGGATAAAAAAACGGCATATCTGGCTGTTCGATTCTGCGGTTGGGGCGTGGCCGGGGCGGTTGGTCATAGCCACCCTGTTTTCATACCCCAGGAATTGATTGATCCGGATAGTATGATTCAGGGCGATCCACCTTTCCGGAGGATCTTCCGAACCTCCCGAAACCAGAAAAGGTCGAGGGGACATCAGCGCATGCAGTTCCGTAAGGTCGTACCCCTCTTTCCGGAGTTCCGTATACAATCCTCTGGCCGGATTCTGAGCCGTGATGATTCCCCTTTTCCTCCAGGGTTTGGGATGATAGCCCAGGTACCAGGGTTCCCAGTAGTTCACGGAAGGACGATCCTCCCCGAAAACAATTCCCGGATCGGACCAGACCGCACAGGCGAATTTCCGGTAAAGGCAGGAAGCGAACATGGCCCACTTGCCCCCGAAGGAGTGCCCCACAATGCCAATGCGGGTAGAATCCACCCCGCTGGTTTTTGCCAGAACTTCCCAGGCATTGGCGGCGGCATATCCCAGCATGGACAAAGGCTGCACACGGGCATCGGAAATATGGGGATAATAGAGGGCAAACTCCTGCCGTAAAGAAGCTTCGCGGGTTCCCACCGAGAGGGTCACGAATCCCTCCTTCACCAGTTGAAGTGCAAAATCCCGGCCGGGTTTTCCCCCGATTCCCGCTGCGGTTTCAGGCTCATAAAAAACCGTGAGGACGGCAGGTCTAAGGCCTTCTCTATCGGGAACCAGAAGATAACCGTCGGTTTTTTCACCGGGGATCCAGTAAAAAGTAACATGGTAACGGGTATACCCCTCCATTCGGACCGTATCGAGGTATTCAAGCTCCTGGGAAGTATTCACGGCAGGCCACTCCCCCATCTTCTGGTGCCAGCGCGTGAGAATTTCGTTCCGTCTCTTTTCCCAATCTCTTCTGGAACGGACAGTATCCCCGTTGTAAAATTTCAGGGGTGACCTGAAATCGCCGTACTCCCCCGCAAATTCAGCCGGGGGATTGAAAAAGGGAGCAATCGGATTCTCCTTTTCCAGCCTGACAGACCGGAGCGCATCGGGGACCTGCCTGCTGCACCCCGTTGCAAGCCAAAGAGCCAGCGTTGCCAGCAGGACAAAGTATTGACGTACCGCTCTCCCTTTCATTTCAGATGATGTAAATGACAAAATTCATGCTCAAAAATTACCAATCTCATATGGGTGTCGCTGAGGCCTTGCGATCATTCCGTCGGCTTCAGGGTCGTTGACAAATTTTTCGGCCATCGGGTTCCACTGCAATTTACGGCCAAGCTTCATGGAAATGTGCTGGAGAAGGCAGACTGTGCAGGTGCGATGGGCTATTTCGGCGGTTGATGCAGCCCTGCTGCGTGTGCGGATGGCATCCAGCCAGTTGGTGTGATGGTCATTGCTGACGATCAGCCGGGTTTCATCGTCTGAAATTTCAGAGGAGAGGATCCGCTCATCGCTGGCCCTGAGGTTTTTTCCGAAACGGATGGCCACGGGGTCAGAACTGGTCACTGGAAGACCTCCCACTGAAATGAAAAGCCATCCTTCCGATCCCGAAAACATGACCCCGCTCGGATGCTCCTTGCTCTCCTGCCCTGCAGTCAGGACTACCCCGTTGGGGTACACCATTTCGCTGCTGAAATCGCCATGCACATTCCACAAACCTTCGGTGGGAAACTGTGCCGTGGAGGAAATTTCCACCGGACCGGTATGTTCGGTATCCATGCCCCAGTGGGCCACATCGAACAGGTGGGCGCCCCATCCGGTAATCATCCCGGCACCGAATTGTTCACAGCGCAGCCACCCCGGTCTCCCGTAACCCGACAGGGGGTGTACCCGGTCTTCGGTATAAAAGATTTCGGGCGTGGAGCCAAGCCACATGTCGTAATTCAGGGAAGAAGGTACGGGCATGATCTCCTGCCGTCCACCGGCCGGATCAACAGGCATCCTGACATCTACTTTCTGCAAAGCCCCGATCCTGCCGTTCCTTACGAGTTCACAGCCATGCCGGTATGCTTCCATGGAACGGTACTGCGATCCGATCTGAAATACCCTTCCGGTGCGGTTCACTGCATCACTGATACGTCGCCCCTCCTCAATGGTCAGCGACATCGGTTTTTCAAGATATACGTCCTTGCCGGCATACACTGCGTCGATGGCGATTTTGGCATGCCAGTGGTCGGGAGTACATACAACCACGGCATCGACTTCGCGATTTGCGAGCAGATCGCCGTACTGGTCGTATTTCAGGGTGCCGGAGTAATTTTTCCCAGATTGTTTCGTATAAAAATCGTCCACCAATTTCTTCGCATCGGAGAGCCGGTTGGAATCGAGGTCACAAACGGCGACAATCCGGGCTCCTTTTTGCTTCAGTACTCCGGGAATGTTGCGGCTTCTGGCAATTCTGCCGGTACCGATCACGCCGATCCGGATTTCATTTCCGGGAGAAGAGGGTCCCCACAGGGACGCAGGTACGACCACCGGCAACACCAAAGATCCGGTAACCCCGGCCGATACTGTTCTGAGAAAATTCCGCCTGTCCTGCATATTCGTACATCAATTTTTTAACGGGACTCTACAAATATAGAATAAAACTTACGTTCATGCAATCGTTTGTGTAAATATTTGAAACCGAAGGTCACTTTTTCAACCTTACCGGCCTTCCTTATTCTCCGCCGGGGAGTTCCCTGATCCGGATATTCCTGAATTTCACCACATCACCATGCCCCAGGAATGCAATATGACCCCTTTTGTAAAAAATTGCAGGGGAAGCTTTCCGCTCCTGAAGCTGATCCGCCGCCTCCCGCAAATTTCCATCGAGAATGACCTCCCCGTTTAAAACTACCCTGATCCGGTCTCCATCGGCAGTAACCTCCTGACAGTTCCATTCACCCAGGGGCTTCAGAAAACCCGTCTTCGCGGGGAGCAACGTGTAAACCGACCCATGAAACTGGTATGGCAAAAGATCCTTGTAAACAGGAGCTGTGTCATCCAGGATCTGTAACTCCATACCATCGTATCCCCTGGGAGTCGTCACCATCTTGTGCCGCAAGCCCAAACCACTGTTGGCAGCCGGCGTCAGCATGAATTCAAACCGGAAAACAAAATTTTCATACTCTTTTACGGTATAAAGGTTCCCTCCGATCTTCCTCGTGGGGCGCATCACAATGCTTCCCTCCTCCAGTTTATAGTCCTCCGTGTTGGGACTGGTCCACTGATCCAAGCAAGTACCATCAAAGAGGATTCTGAAACCCTCCTTCTTTTCCTGCCTGCTGAGCCGGTAGGGCTTTCCCCCTGTTTTATCCTTCCGCCCCAATGCCTCGTCGTTGCCGGCACGGGAATGAAATCCCGCCGTTAAGAAAAGGAGCACCATCCCTGTCATCCAAAATTTCTTTTTCATCAATCAAGTTTTTAGTGGTCTGTTATATACAATTTTTTATCCAATATTCAGAAAAAAGAACGGCAAAACTGCTTTGGAGGGATCCTCCGGTTGGAGGAAGCGACTGCTCATCCGGAAACTGCAGGAGATACCACCAGTTCCCCCTCTTTGTTGGAAGGCGGCAACGACACTTCCAGCAACCCCGGGTAAGGGGAAGTAAAAGCCAGGAGCTGGCCGTTGAAAGTCACCTTATAGGAAGATTCAGGATTCATACAAAGCACAAGGGTTCTCCGGTGCGGTTCGGTGGCCTTGTCAAAGGAGAGTTTTCCCCTGAAAGTGGAAAAGTCAGCCCCGAAATGGTGTTCCTTTACCCAGATTTCAAACCCGGTGGTCATCGTTCCCTGCCTGTAATAGGTCGAAAACCATGCCAGAAGGGGGGTTGAAAGACCGCCGAACTGGTGCCAGCCGGCTCCTCTTCCTGTTTGTGCCGAATAATACTCAAAGGAAGCATACGACGCATCCATTTCGTGTTTGGCCAGGCTCAGTGCCCTGTCGGCGATCCTGCGGGCCAGGTCGGGACGACCCAGGTCGAGCATAGCCTTCCAAACAAACCACTGCTGGGGCATCCAAACCGAGCCGTTCCAATACCCCACTGATTTGAAATAGGGGGCCGACTGGTCAACCACACATATCCCGGAGGGTGTCCACATCCGGTCCGGAGAGAATATCCGCTCCAGCAAACCTGCTTCCTGTTCCGGCGTGCACATCCCCGCGATGACCGGCATTGCCCCGTCAAGCCCCATGTTGAAATCCTTTCCGCTTGCCGGATCCATGAACCGGCCTGTCGGATTCCCTGCAGCATCGTGCACCACGTAGCTGAAATAACCGGAGGTGTTGTTCCACGAATATTTTTGCAACGCCGCGGTAAAAATGCGGATGTCTTCATCATATTTCAGGATATCGGCCTTCTCACCCAAATCCTCCGCAGCCATTCGCAGCAGTTTCGCCAAACGGATACTATGGGCAGTATTGGCCACAGGAGCCATCACCGCAGTCAGCTTTTGATCATGGACTGCCATTTGCGCCGGATAATCATCCCATCCCCCGGTATTGTAAAAGTAGCTCCAGGTAGCCAGCATATCCGATTTCAGCCTGCGGGTATTGGAAGAACCGTACCTGCCCGCCATGAATTCGTAATACTTCCTGAGCCGGGGATAAAAGTAGGCCAGCATCTCCCTTGACTGGGTCCGGTTCCAGAGGTCAAGAAACACATAAATCTGCACCGGCACCGGCGTTCCATGCTGGATAAATGCATTCGGATTGCCCTCGTGCGTCGTATAGGCATTGATGCATTCCAAAGCCAGAAGGGGATTGATTTCACTCAACCCCAGGGCAATAAAACCCGCATCCCAGGTGTAAAGGGAATTGTAGAACTTGCCGGGTGTAAAATGGCGGATATAGCTGTCCTGCGTATAAATGGGATAGAGAATGTTGGTCATCAGGATCGCTTTGAAGATCTGCTGGCTCAGTCTGAATTTCCCGCCCCCGGGAAGTACCCTCCCGGAATCCTCCTCCTTTTCACCGGGTAATGACGCCCTGATTCCGGCCAGTTCTTTCAGCCGCTCTTTTACATACCCGCTGTCACCCATGCATACCATGGCATATACTGTCCGCGACTCGTGGGAATCAAGCTCTACAGGGCGAAGGTAGACATTTGCAAAATGCCCCTTTCCGTTTCCGTTAAATACAGTGGTAACATGGTTGTTGTAATTTCTCCTCAGGAAAATATCCAGTTCATCATTTTTATACTCCCGGATCCGGTGATCTTCAAAATCCCATGCGATGCCATAGGTTTGCGGAACCTCAGGATATCTCAGAACCAGGCTTTTTTCGCCATTGGTTGCACTCATCTGAGGTGTGAAAAGGCGGTTCAGGGGAATCCTTGAAGGAGAACGCTCCATTTCCGGAACAACCACGAACCCGTTAAACTCGACATCGGCTCCTCCCTGCGACTCAAAGGTTACGGTTACCATCCCCGGTTTCTCTGCCTTGAAAGCAATTGAAACTTCCTCAAATGATCCGGTACCTTTCAGTGGAAGCGTTCCTTTGGCAGGGCCATCCACATGAAAGGAGGTCTGCGTGTCAGGAGGCATCCGGTAAAGGAGCGACAAGGTTCCCTTTAACTGGGTTTCGGCAAGGTGCAACCGGTAACTGACCCGGTTACCTCCTCTTCTGCTGAAAACCCGGCTGAGGCAACGGCCATCGAGATAATCGCTTTTGCGGGTTTCACCGAAGATCCAGCCGTCGTATACCAGGTTTTCCCGGACATCTGGCTGGGCCATCTTCAGTGATTCATAATCCACCGCATTCTTCCAGATGACACCTTCGTCCTTATCCAGCATCTGGTCCGGATAATTTTCAGGATAATCGAGGTATGCGACCAGATTAATGTCCAGGTTCTCGGGCATCGCCGTATTATTCACACAGTGGATAGCCACCAGAACTGTCGCGGAATCTGCCACATGATAGTCCACATCGGCATATACCTGGTCCTTCCAGTACAATTCGTGCCGGAATGAATACCTGGTAAGGTCGCTGTTGCTTTTCCAGGGGTAATAATCTGACTGCAGCAGCACGTTGGGTACCGAAGCCTTGTACCGGTACAAACCGGGGAAGACTGAAAAGTCGAACCGGATCCCGCGGTTTGGATCAGCAACATGGGAAATCCCTGCATACTTTTTGGAAAATGGCCCCCAGGGAGAGATCGACAGATCATGCGTCCGGTCAAGTCTCTTCCAGTCATTCTCCGGAAAGGCACCATTTTGTGCCGCCGGAACCAGCGGCACAAAATGAATAGCCATTGCCAGAAGTACCAGATGCAAAAAGTACTTCATATGACTATCAATCAAATATTTAAACCTAATTCTTGCTAAAAGGGGCCTGGAATTCTCACCAGGTCTTCCACAATTTTACCGTTGTGTTCAAACCGTGCCAGGGTATATACCTGTCCGTCCTTTCCGATGGCAATTGAATTTACATAAGTCGGACGCGACCCATCCCCGTAGAATATGGCCCCGTGGTCGGTATAGGTTCCCGAAGGGATATGGTAAGTGACCAGGTGAAGGTTCTCCAGGCCCCTGGCAGCTCCCATGGCAATTTCATCCACTCCTTTGACCCTTTTCCCATCGATATAGATAGGACCTCCTGTCAGGTAATAAATCGTTTCCCTGTCATTTCCCAGGTCGAAGCCAAGGTATCCGTAGCTGAACTGGTCGAACATTCCGCTCTTTCTGGAAGGTTCGGAGGTGATGCGCTCCACTATTTCCACCTTTTGGGCCGAGGGATCGAAGCGGAAGAGGTACCCGGAATTGCCATGTACCCCGTAGGCTACATTTTCCTTCGGATACCACAGGATTGCACGCCAGTTGTAGCCCATGCTTCCCGGCCGGGTGAAGTCGTAGTTGCCGAAATAATCAATTTTCAGGGATACATCGGCCATTTTTCCCAGTGAGCCTGCCTGCGGATCGTAAAAGAAGATATCTCCTTCTGCGGTGCTATAGTAAACTTTTCCATCACGGGGATCCACCAGCATGGAACGGCAAAGGACCCGGTAGTCGTCGCCTACCTTGCCGCCTTCCCCGTTTGCAGATACCAGTCCGAGGTTTTTCATTTTTCCGGTATTCAGATCGTGATGGATGAAATACCCCCTGGGCCAGGTAATGGCATAAAGCTGATTTCGCACGGTATCCATGGTCATGGTCAGTACACCTTCACCATGTGGCACCGTTCCGTAGTCCTGGAATTTCCCGCTTTTCAGGTCGTAACTCAAGAAATGACCTCCGGGATAGAGTTTGTACCCTTCAGGAGCAGTCACGGCGAGCTGCTCCATTCCATCGATCATCTGGTAATAGCCTACATGGGTAGAAAAATAGAGTTTCCCGTCGTTCTCAAAGAACCGGACATGGCTCTTCCCCTGGGCGATAGCCTTCTGATCCTTTTCTCCGCATATCTCAGTAAGGTCGCCCAAAAATTCGGTTTTGTCGGTTTTGGGATCGTACCTGTGGACCTGCCCTGCCACATCATGAGGCTGGGAGGAGAGCACATAGTATATATTACCGTCACTTGCCACAGAAATGGCGTTATAGGTATCATGGGCCAGGTCGAAGCCTGAAAAATAGGATTTTGCTACAAGGTTTTTCTTCATACCTGAATTTTGGATGGTTTTTAAATCGGTCATCACCTGATTTACCTGCCGGGATATTTCAGGGGTTTGGGGTACTCCTGTGCGGAAGGCCAGTTTGACCGCTTCGCCGATAATCTGGCTTTGCAATCCGGGCTTCCAGGGGGCAGCCATTCCATAGACCCTGGGGGAACCCAGGACTTCGTATCCTCCGTCCATGAAGGCTGCTTCGGAGGGGATATAGGCCACGCCGTCGTTGGCATAGCCCATGACAAAAATGTCTCTCCCGAAAATTCTTTTCAGCTGCAGGGAATAATCGACCAGGACTTCTCCTCCCAGGACGAAAAGCATCTGTTTTCCAAGGCGCCACATCTGAACCGGGTAAGGATATGAAGCAGCCCGTTTTTCCCCTTTTGCAAGCATGGCAAGTTGAGATGCGGCCCAGCGTTGTTCATGACCCTTCAGGGTCTTCTGCAGTTCCTCAAGTTCGCTTTTGCCCGGGGGGTCCTCCATCTGAAGTTCAGTAATTGCGAAGGCTGTCGACAGTTCAGCGTCGAGTGGCTGAAGGCCTTCTTCAAGCACCCTCTCCACCACGGCGGCCAACTCCCTGCCATATTGCCGGGCCAGGGGAATGCTTCTGCGGGGCATCGGGTTCTGGTCGGCGCCTCCTCCCTGGAAAAACATGGCATTGATCCCCTTGAATCTATTTTCCAGTTCCAATTGGGCAAATCCGGGATAATCGCCCGACCACTGGTATCCGTCAAGGGTGGTGGAATGGCAGGCATATCCGAACAGCACGGCTTTGATGGCCCCGTTTGCATCGGCGACTTGCAGCACCGGCACTGCAGGGTCGTGAGGCCCCTTAAGCTCATGAAGCCCCGGAACCAGCGCTTCGCGGTTGCTGCGCCTGTTCACCTGGAATCTGACCACTCCGTTTCCCGAAGAGAGTGAAGCCGGTTTCAGATCCTGCCGGGCTTTAACCGCCAGGTCGACCACCATTCTTACCAGCGATTCCGAATACCGGTCAATCTTCAATTTTTCCGCCTCATCGAGCGGGTAAACGTCTTTCAGCGCGTCGGTAACCACAGGCCCGGAATGGGTATGGGTCCAACTCAGGATCACATCGGCGTCGTCCAAACCCAGTTTCTGCCGTATTCCGGCTTTGACCTGGTCGGCCACCGGCTTGGAAAGACTGCACAGATCCATGGTGACCAGCAGAGACTGGTTTCCCCGTGCATCTTCCAGGAAAAGCGCCTTGGCCCACAGATCGTGAAGCTTTCCCTCAGCAGGGCGGGTACGTGACGCATATCCCGCCATCCATACAGGCTGGTCGGGGGTGATGACCACACGGGCTACTCCCGCTTTCCAGCCTGAAGCCACATGTTTTACCTGTTCAGCCCCGACGGAGGCAGTAATCCAGACCAGCGAGAGAAGAAATATCAGTACACGCTTCATAATCATCCCTTCGCCTTAATCTTTTCCGCGTTGGCGCTGATTTTTTCGATCGCCCTGAAAATGTCATTCATATCTTCCTTACCGGCCAGCATGTAGTTCTGGGTTATCCATACCGCTTCTTCGTTGCAAAGCCGGTCGTTGTTCGGACATTGGTTATTCTCCATGTATTTGTCGTAATCCAGCCTCTTTTTGGAATACATCCTTTTGTAGTTGTTGGTCTGGAAGGTATGCTTGAGGTAAGGCATCTTGTTCAGCGGGGTATAACCGGAGGAACAGTAAACTCCCTCAGCCCGCATCGCCTTCAGGAAGAGATCGCGCGACATCCCCTTGAAACCCTCCTTCATATAACGGAATGAGAAAAGATGGAAAACGGCCTTGGTGACATCGTCGTACAGCTTATAGGGAATAATTCCGGGAATATCCTTGATCTTTGATTTGAGATAGGCTGCATTTTCAGCCCGGAGATCGGTCTGTTTTACCAGATTTTTCATTTGAAGCAATCCGATCGCCGACTGGTATTCGGTGGTGCGGATTTTGGTTCCCAGCATCAGCGTTCCGGCCCCTACTTCACCCACCATGCTTCCGTATGGATTTCCGAAGTTGCTGTATGAAAAACAGCGGTCCATAAATTCATCGTTGTCGCTGACAATGGCTCCCGCTTCGCCGATAGGCAGATTTTTCGAATTCTGAAAACTGAAGCAGCCTGCGTCGCCAATGGTTCCCACCTTCTTGTGGTTGATTTCGGCAAGGTGCGCCTGACAGGCATCCTCGAGTACCAGCAGGTTGTGTTTCCGTGCAATTTTCATGATGTTGGTCATGTCGGCGGGCATTCCCAGAATATGAACCGGCATGATCAGTTTGGTGTGTTTGGTAATTTTGGCTTCAATTTTACCGGGATCCATCTGGAAGGTTTCCGGGTCGATGTCGACAAAGACGGGTATGGCGCCATTCTGGAGCACTGCAGCCACAGTGGCGATAAAGGTATAAGGAGGTACAAGCACCTCATCACCTCCGCCAATCCCAAGCTGGTTCAGTGCGGCGATCAGGGCGTTGGTTCCGTTGACTACTGCGAGACACCGTTTAACGCCCAGCATTTCCGCCCACTCTTTCTCAAACTGGTCTGAAATCTTAGCCCGCGACCAAATCCCGCTCCGCAAAACTTTGAGCAAGGGTTCATCCATGGTGGCGTTGTCCCATTGCGGCCATGCAGGCCATCCCTTGGTCCTGACGGGTTGTCCTCCAAGAATTGCCGGAATCGCGGCTTCAGCACTACTCCCGGAATGGGCAAAAACCTCACCTGGGATCGACATACCCAGCACTGCACCGGCACCCACCAGAGAATTCTTCTTCAGGAATTCTCTCCTCGAATAATCTTTTTTCAGGAATTGCATATGATCTGTTTTTTTATGGTTTATACTAAATCTGACAGTTACATTTTTGGGGGTTCACCGGAACTCCCTGTTTTTAAAAATCGGTCCATAAAAAGGTAGGCCTCTTCACGTGCCGAAGGAGGGAAATCGTGGGCTGCGTCGGGATAGATTACGCGCAGATTCTCTTCTGCATGGAAAAAGCGGTACACTTTCCGGATCTGTTGAATTCCCAGGCGCACTCCCTCCACATCGAAGTTGGCATCATTCACCGGTGAGGATGAGAAAAAAGCGCGGGGAGCCAATGCTGCGATCGCTTCATCAAAATCGAATGGGATTTTTGCTGGGTCGAGGTTAAAAAGGGTCCGCAGCAGGGGCATATACCGCTCCTGGGCCCATGGTCCCAACCGTCCGCCATACCGCTGAATGGCCACTTCCCCAATGTCGTAATAATCCATCAGGGTCCAGCCGCAACTTGACACGACCACTTTAATCCGTGGATCAAAGGCACCGGCGAAGATCGCATTATGCCCTCCGAGGGAATGGCCGATGGCCCCGATGGCTGCATCATTCACGAACGGAAGGGATTGGAGATAATCGATGCAGCGGAGGTGGCTGAATATGGCCTTCATCGTTCCTGAGGCATACCGGTCACCTCCGAAATTGTAATTGCTCAACTCGCCCATATCGGGATAATCAGGGGCGATGACCACATAACCCCTGTCGGCAAGTTCCCTGGCATAGGCACGGTTTTGCAGGTTGCCTTCTCCGTCTACATATTTCTTCCCAAGGGGTCCTGTGCCATGAAGAGCCAGCACAGCCGGAAATCCGCCGGGGCCGGGATCTCCCGCAGGAAGATAAAGATAGGCGAAGAGTCGTTCGCCGGGTGCAACTTCAAAATTAAACGCGATACGGGTATGCGCTTCCCGGGTCACCGTACCTGTCATTGTCGTATCAAAACCGGAAGTGACCGGTGGAGGAGGCAAAACACCCATCGCATCCTCCATTCCCATCACGATCTGT
>CAYYJE010000022.1:0-22815 GCA_964472165.1 uncultured Prolixibacteraceae bacterium
TGATTTAGCGATATGATGATTTATCGATTTGATGATTTAGCGATTTGATGATTTAGCGATTTGATGATTTAGCGATATGATGATTTATCGATTTGATGATTTAGCGATTTGATGATTTATCGATATAATGATTTGACGATTCATCGATTTTTAAACAAATCAGCAAATCAATCAATCAACAAGTCGACAAATGGATTCCTCGGCCTCGACCTTAAGTGACCGGGTATTCTCCCAGACTGTCGGTGAGGACTTCGCAGCCTGTGGGTGTAACCAGAATGGTATGTTCAAACTGTGCGGAGAGTTTGCGGTCGGAGGTTCGTGCCGTCCATCCGTCGCGGCGGTCGACGATGGTGGTGGGCCTGCCCTGGTTGATCATGGGTTCGATGGTAAAGATCATGCCGGCTTTCATCAGGGGACCGCTGTTGCGCCGGGCGGTGTGGTCGACCTGGGGTTCCTCGTGAAAATGGACTCCCACGCCGTGGCCGCAAAACTCATAAACCACGCTGAATCCCTGTGACCGGGCATACCTGCTGATGACAAAGCCGATGTTGCCCAGTGGATTGCCGGGGCGCACCTGTTCAATGCCCAGGTCAAGGCAATGGCGGGTAGTGGTCACCAGTTTCTCCGCCAAAGGGGAGATTTGCCCGATGGTGTACATCCGGGAAGTATCGCCGTAATATCCTTCCAGGATGGTAGTCACATCGATGTTCAGGATATCCCCCTCCTTGAGAATGACTCCGGGGGAAGGAATGCCATGGCACACAATTTCGTTGGGTGATATGCAGCTCGAAGCGGGAAATCCGTTATACCCTTTGGTGGCGGGGATAGCCCCGTGATCCCTGATAAACTCCTCAATCTTCAGGTCCAGATACTCCGTGGAGACCCCGGCCACCACCATGGGGGCAATGTAGTCGAGGGTTTGCGCAGCCAGCTTGCTGCTCCTGCGGATCCCCTCAATCTGTTCGGGGGTTTTAATGATGATCTCGCCCATTTGGCTTAATTTTTTTGCAAAAGTGGCGAAATGATCCTGTTTTTCAAAACCGAACAATAATTTTGCGCCAAAGTTTATTGATACCGTCCGTTATGAAGTATATCCATCATCTGAAAGCGCAATCCTATCATATAAACCGTTTCGGGGAAGTGTCGACTCCCTTTCTTTTCTGGTATATGCAGGAGATTGCCTGGGAGCATGCCCGCGTGTTGGGATTCGGATTTGAAGACCTGCGCGAAGACCAGCTTTTCTGGGTCCTCTCGAGGTTTTATGTGAAGGTCGGACGCCGTCCCCGCTGGACCGAAGAGTTTACCCTGGAAACCTGGTCACGGGGTACCGACGGGTTTTATGCCTACCGCGATTTCCGCTTCCTGGATAATTCCGGAAAGGAGATCATTACCGCCACAAGCAGCTGGCTGGTCCTGAATCTTCAAACCCGCAGGATCCAGCGGCTCTCGGCCATTACCGGTTTCCCCCGATATTCCGAAAGCCTCCTTGGATTCAATCCCGGGAAAGTGGCCTCACCCATGACCGGTGATCCACTTGATTTCTATCCCGTACTCTTCAATGAGATTGACATCAACCAGCATTTCAATACGGGACGTTACCTCGAACGGCTCAATAACAGCTACTCATTTGATTTTCAGCAAACCCACACCCTCAGGGAAATGGAGGTGAATTTCCTGAAGGAGGGGCTTCCCGATGACCGGCTCGCTGTCAGGCAGCAAAGAATCAGTCCCATGGAACACCTCTGCAGCATCCAGCGGGAAAATGACCTGGCCGAGCTGATCCGTGCCCGGCTCGTGTGGCAGGAGAAAGGATAAACCCCTGGTCCGGAATTGGTGACCGGTGTCTCAGGGAAACGGTAATCATTGATCAGTGATCCGGTTGCTTCTCCAATGATGCGAAAAAACTCTCCGCCTGGACAGGAGGAGTACCCTGGCCCGACGCAGGAGGGATCAGGGGGAGGTGGTGGAAGCCATGCCCGGCGCTGCAAACCACCCCGTCATTTCAATCGTGCCTCATGAAATGCCACCCCTCCTATCCCTTCAGGCAGGAGGGGAAACTTTCGTAGTCCACTGCATTTCCCGGAGTCACAAAACCGAACCCATCAGTTCCATGACTTTGTTGACTTTCTCCTCCAGTGTCAGGTTGCCGTCGATCCAGTGTATCACGGTTCCTTCGCGTTCCATCTTCCTGAACCAGGTCATCTGCCGCTTGGCAAACTGGTGAATGGCAATATTGAGTTTTTCCGTCATATCCTGTAGGGTGAGTTCCCCGGTCAGGTAAAGGGTGATGAATTTATATTCCAGTCCGTAATAGGTAAGGGCTTCCGGGGCGATTCCGGAGCGCAGCAATCCCCCCACCTCTTCGACCATGCCGTCCTTGAGCCGCTGGTGAAGTCTTTCGGTGATCCTCAGGCGGCGGGTCTCCACGTCGAAATGGATGCCCACGACCAGGGGACTAAGGGACTGAGAGACGGAGGGACTAAGGGACTGAGGGAGTGGGTGACTGAGGGACTGAGGGACTAAGGGACTAAGGGACTGAGGGACTGAGGGACTCAGAGACAGATAGTGCTCTTCGATTTCGATAGCGCGGATGGCCCGCTTTTCGTTTACAATGTCGGTGATGTTGTGGAGGTTGGATTTGTAGGTTTTCAGCAGGGTGGTGAGCTCTTCCAGTGATTTTCCTTTCAGTGCTGCCCTCAGTGCCACGTTGACCGGCACTTCTATAAGGTGGTAATCCCTGAGTACCGCTTCGATATACAATCCGCTTCCCCCGCAGAGCACCGGGAATTTTCCCCGGGCACGAAGGTCGGCCATGACCTTCTGAAAGTCGCGTTTGTATTCGAAAACATTGTACTGGGTGCCGGCATCGGCAATGTCGGTGAGGTGAACGGGAATCCGGACTCCATCGACCACATAATCCTCCAGATCTTTCCCGGTGCCGATATCCATACCACGGTACACCTGGCGCGAATCGGCGGAGATCACTTCTCCGCCGAGGCGTGCCGCCAGGTGAGCTGCCAGGGCTGTTTTTCCCGTGGCGGTGGGCCCCAGGATGGTCAGAATATTATATGCTGTGTTGCCAGGTGTCATTGAACAAACTTTTATTGGGTCATGGAAAGAACAAAAATACAAAATCCGGAGCAGCAAGAGAAATTGGGTTTGGCAGAAATGGTTGAGAGTAAAGGATATGTTCCTGATTGAGAATTTCACTGTACATTTACCGGAAAATTTGTTTAATGATCCTTGAAGCTTGTGTGGAAACCCTGGAAGAAGCCCTGAAGGCCAGGGAGCGTGGGGCCCACAGAATAGAGCTCTGCTCCCGGCTTGATCTGGACGGACTCTCTCCTTCGGAGGAGCTTGTCAGGGAGGTCTGTGCAGCCCTGATAATTCCGGTGATGGTGATGATCAGGCCCCGGGAGGGGGATTTTGTCTATTCTGAAGATGAGATCACCGTCATGCTCCGGGAAATTGACAGGGCCAAAGCTCTGGGAGCTTCCGGAATGGTCTTCGGGGTGCTGACCACTGATAATCAGATAGATATGGATCAGTGCAGACGTTTGGCAGAGAGGGCATTCCCCTTGCCGGTCACCTTTCACAAGGCGATCGACACCATGGAGGATCCGGTCATGGGAGTCAGGCAACTTCTGAAGTGCGGAGGCATCACCCGGATCCTCACTTCGGGAGGGAAACCCACTGCCCGCGAGGGAGCCGGTAAAATCAGGGAGATGAGGACGGCTGCTGCCGGCCGGATTATCATCCTGGTGGCCGGAAAAGTAACGGGCGACAATGTGGAGGAAATCGAAGCACTGACCGGGGCTGAGGAATTTCACGGCCGGAGGATCGCAGGCGAGCTATAAACCTACCTTTTTATCATATCCTCGAACTGGAATTCAAACCCGTCGAGGGGGGTGCGGGCAGGGGCCAGAACCACCCTGTGCCGACTGTCAAGCAGGAAAGCCGAAGGGTATGAGCGTACCCGGTAATCCCTTCCCGTCTTCCGGTTGGGCGTGTCGGTGACCATAATTCCCGGAATCTGGTGCCTGCTCATGAACTCTTCGTTGCTGACTTTTTTCGAAGGGGAGAGGACCACCAGGAACTGAACAGGGTTACCGGTTTTTTCCGCCATGGTTTTGAGGTATTTAACCTGTTCCTGGCATATGGGGATTTCCAGGTCGGCAAAGAGAATATAGAGGTACTGCCCGGTGTTGGCTGCAGAGCACCAGGTGTGGAGATCCACCGACGGAAGAGATATTTCAGGGGCTGTGGTTCCCGGTTGGAGATAACTGATTTTTTCGGAGAGGTGGGCTGCGATCTGCCGGATCTCCTTCTGGTTGTGGGAGGTAAAATAGCCTGAGGTTACCATTTTCCAGATGGCGGTTTTGGAGAATTCACCGGAATACCACGCGTCGTGGAGGAGTTTAAGCAGGATAACATCGGACAGGGGAGAGGGGGCAGCCGTAAACCGCGAAGTCCAGTTGCGAAGTTCCGTGAGATTCTCCCTGGCTACCCAAAGGCGAAGTTTTGATCCTGTAGGCGATTTACTTTCAGTACTCAGTGTGTTGACGAAAAGTCGGTTCAGAAAATCGGTAAAGGCGGGCCGGAACCAGGCTCCGGGAGGAAGATCCTTCAGTTCCCCTGCAATCCTTTCCCTGCCCGACCGCATGACATCGGCTTCGAGGGAAGCCATCCGGATGCGGAGATGTTCCCTGAAAAGTGGATCTCTGTTTTTCCCGAACTCCTTGTCCAGCTTTCCGCGGATGGTGTCGGCATAGCTCTTCATCTGCTTGTAATAGAGTTGGTTGAAGTAGGTGTCGGTAAACCGGTAGAATCGCGTGTCGAACTGCGATATCATGTTGGTAATTTCATTGCCGGAGTCCCCTCCGGTTTTCAGCCAGATTTCAACAGGCTCAAAATAAGGATTTTTGCTCTCTTCAAAACGTTTTTCACGCAATGGGGGAAGTTCAAGGGTTATATCCCTCCCGGGAACAAGGATCATTCTTCCCCGGTAAATCCCGAAATCACTGTAACAATAGAGATTTTCAAGTACAGCCGCTTCAGCGTTAAATTTCCCCTGGTCATCGATGTTCAGCATAAAACAGGGAACAGGCGTTTTGGAAACCGGATCGGAAACAGAAAAGAATTCCAGAGTTCTACCGGCATAATCCGGCGCTGAACCAATGATCCGCAGGGCCTCGGCCTGAAGGCCTGCAAGTATGATCAGTGAAATGAGAATGAAAATTTTTCGCATGGATACTCGTACGATGAACTGGATTGTAAACTCAAAACAGGGTGGTTTTATTGTATTGTGCCATGGATCTGCCATACGGTCGCACCAAACGGTATTATAAGAGGGGGGTGCCTGCATCTTTAAACCGCGGCATTTCCGCCATTGATCTTAATCTTAGCCTTGACCTCGATCTGCAGGAACATATCAACGGCGCGCAACCTTAGCCTTGTTCTTCCGGTTTTCCATTTCCGTTCCGGAATTCGTTCATGTTCAGGGTGCGTGGCAGGAACCGGCTGGCATCGCCACCATGCATGATGATATCGCGCACAATGGTGGAATTCACCGGGGTATGTTCCGGTATGGTAAGCAAAAAGACGGTCTCGATTTCGGGGTACATCTGTTTGTTGACCTGGGCGATGGCCCGTTCGAACTCAAAGTCGGCCGATGTACGGAGACCCCGTAGAATGTATTGTGCGCCTACCTTTTTGCAGAAGTCCACGGTGAGTCCATCGTGGACTTCCACCGAAATGTTGTTGTCGAATTCAAATACCTCCCTGATCCATTTGATTCGCTTTTCAAGGGGGAAAAACGATTTTTTGTTGGTGTTGTGCCCCACCATGATGATGATCTGGTCAAAAATCTGGGTAGCCCTTCTCACGATCGACTCGTGACCGATGGTAAACGGGTCGAAGGATCCCGGGAAGATGGCAATCTTTTCCATGTGCACTGTAGTATATTGACGTTCCAAAGGTAATATCTTATTGAATAATCAAGCACCGGACACCGTTTTTAAGGGAAATGTACAATTGTTGCAACCCTCTTTTAATGTTCTGTCTGAAGTATCATTCCCATGGCCGGTGACAGGTTTAAAAATCGGGGTGAAGCTTTGGCAATTCAATCTGAACTCTGTTAAAATTTCATACTTTTGGGAAATCTAAATCATTAGCAATGGGTTTGAAGTTGTCGGTTGTGATTCCTGTATACAACGAGGAGAAAACCATAGAAGCCATTTTAGACAGAGTCGTTACTGTCAGGTTAATGAATGACCTGGACAGGGAGATCATACTGATTGATGATTTTTCAACTGACAAGTCTGCCCGGGTCATTGAAAACTATATCAGCACCCATTCCGGTGACAATATCCGGCTGGTGTATCAGCCAGGCAACATGGGCAAAGGTGCTGCCATTCACCGTGGTATCGAAGAAGCTTCGGGCGACTATCTGATCGTTCAGGATGCCGACCTGGAGTACGATCCCCGGGAGTACAACGACTTGCTGAAACCGGTTCTTGAAGGGAATGCCGACGTGGTGTATGGTTCCCGTTTTTCCGGAGGAAATCCCCATCGCATTCTCTTTTTCTGGCATTCACTTGGAAACAGATTCCTGACTTTTGTATCCAATATGTTTTCAAACCTGAACCTGACAGATATGGAGACTTGTTACAAGCTTTTCAGGACCGATATCATAAAGCAGCTTCCTTTAAAGGAGAAAAGGTTTGGTTTTGAACCTGAGGTAACCGCCAGGATTGCATGGATGCCGGGAATCAGAATTTATGAAGTGGGTATTTCCTATTATGGCCGTACTTATTCCGAAGGGAAGAAGATCAGCTGGAAAGATGGATTTCATGCCATATGGTGCATTTTAAAATACAATCTGGAAGAATGGAGGGGGAGTTGGACCGCATGAAAGATGAAACCGGATTTAATACGTTGGATACGATTTCGGGTGCCGGCAGATTTAATGAATGGATGGCATCTACCCTCATGCCCTGGTGCCGGGGAGAGATTCTGGAAATTGGCGGTGGCATCGGGAATATCTCCCGGGTGTTTCTTGAAAAGGGGTATTCACTGACTGTTACCGAGCTAAGGGAAGCGTATTGCGACTTGCTGAAGCAGCAGGTTGGCAAAATGAATTCCCTTCGCGAAATTCTTCAAATGGACATCACCGATCCGGCGTTCAATGAAAAATTCGGTCACTTGTCAGGAAAATTTGATACCGTATTTGCCCTGAATGTGCTTGAACATATCGTGGATCGTGAAACCGCCGTCAGGAATTGCCGGGCGCTTTTAAAAACAGAAGGAACCCTGATCATTTTGGTGCCTGCATTTCAGTCACTTTATAACCGGTTTGACGCTGAACTGGGCCACCATCTGAGGTTTACGCAAGGAAAGTTGTCGGGACTGCTGAATCGAAACGGATTCCGGATACTGCACCGGCAGTTTTTCAATAGTGCAGGAATAGCAGGTTGGTGGTTTGCAGGAAGTATAATGAGAAAAAAAATGATACCGGAAGGATCTATGCGGTTGTATAACCTGATGGTCCCCCTGTTCAGGATTCTTGATCAGATCACCCATCGCTTTGTGGGGTTAAGCATCATCCAGGTTGGGATTAAAACCGGGGAGGCGATTCCGGAATCATGAACGTCATATACTGAGTTTTCAATACAAACGATAACCATTGAACCGACCATGAACAAATATGTAAAATACGGAATCTATTTTTTGATTGCGGGTATTGTTGTCAATCACCTGTTCCGACTGGTCTTTCATTCCATCCCTGTAGACAAGCTTATCATGGGATCCGATCCGGTGGGTTATTATCAGTACTTGCCCACTTTCTTCCTCGAGGACTGGGATAGATTCAATTACCTTCCATGGTCGATTTCGTTTGGAGAGACCAAGTGGCTGAGTGTTTTTACCTGTGGAGTGGCCATTCTCTGGAGCCCTTTCTTTCTTTTGGGTCACTTTTTCACACTCTTTCTCGGTTATGAAGCCAACGGGTGGGGCAATATCTATTTCGGTTTCATTCTGGTTGCCGCTTTGTTTTATGTGTATGTGGGTCTTGTTTTCCTTTACAAGTTCCTCCTTGCATACTTCGATTCAAAAAATGCACTGAGAACCACCATTTTGTTGTTCATAGCCACCAACGTTTTTTATTACACCACCATTTTAGGCACAGGAATGGCACATGCCTACTCCTTTTCTCTGATCTCTGTTTTTTTATATTATGTACAGCAATTCTACAGGCAACCCTCCCTCAGGCATGTGATCCTGTTTTCCATGCCACTCTCAATGGCAGTTCTGATCAGACCCACAAACGTCATTGCCTATCTTTTCGTATTACTGTATGATGTGTGTACCGTGGGTGATCTAAAGGAAAGATTTCTATACTGGTTTAAAAATTACAAATACCTGCTTGCCATGGTGTTGACCGGGTTTGTGGTTTTCATTCCCCAGATGCTATACTGGCATGAAGTGACCGGGAAATTCATTTTCTATTCCTACCAGAATTTTGGATTTTCAAACTGGCTGACCCCGAAGTTCGGGGTAGTCCTGTTCGGCAAATTTAATGGCTGGATAACCTATACTCCCCTGGTAGTTTTTGCTTTGTACGGACTTTTTTGCCTCTTGCGGAAAAAAGCATTGCACAGCATTGCCACGTTGGTTGTGCTGATCTGTGCGGTATATATCAATGCCAGCTGGTGGGTTCCCACTTTCTCTGCCGCACTGGGACAAAGGGCTATGATCGACTTTCTGCCGTTTATTGCAATTCCTCTTGCCTGGTCACTGCAAAAGATAAACCTTTCATCCCGGAAATGGAAAATTTTCTTTCTGGCCATCCTCGTGGTCATCATCTACTTCAATGTCCAGTTCTCGTTTCGCTATGATCCCGTCATGTGGTGGGAACCCCCGTTTACCTGGTCCAAGTTTTTTAAATATGTCTGGTTCGGTTGAGTGACAGTTACTTTCAGGATCGTTTCATCGCTGTAATCATTGTGGTAAAGCGTGTCTGTTACAAATCCGATGCCGGGAGAAGCAATTTTGGCAAGGTCTTCGAACAATTGTTCTCCTATCGTTTGGGAATGAAGGTACACGTAAAACGGGGCTGAATTTTCATTAATCGCCGGTGATGCACCCCACGAATTCAGGGAGCGGTCCCAGCTTTGATAAATCCATGAATTGGGATATAATCCGGCAAAATGGCGGGTATAGGTCTCTTTTTGCTTGCCTGCATAAGCTCCAGTGAACATCATGGCATATTCGACAAAGGCTCCCCCGTAATAGGAGGAGGCAATGATTCTGTTTGCACCGGCGGGGAGCGTGGAAGCAAATTGCAAGGTTTTGTACTTGTTGTCCACGTCCCTTGAGATTTGAATGGTCTTTAACGGGATCAGCGCCAACTGGGTGGAGAGCAGATAGAGTGCTGTGAAAAAATAAACTAGCCCGGAAAAGGTTTTGTGATATTTCCATTGATTGGGGAGAACCATTTTAACGGCAAGCAGGAGTATCAGGGGAAAAAGGTACAAGGCCATGATGAAATACCGGTACTCGAAGTGTTTTCCGACCATGAAGAGCAACAGTGCGATTACCGCAAGCACTCCCGCACCAAGCTTCAATAAGGAGCGATCTTTTCTGTGAAGGATGACGCGGATGATAAAAATGACGGCAAAAATAGCCAACACATGGAAATAGAATTTGTTGCTGTTGTAGATTTCTGTGATATTGGGCCCAAATGTATCCCAGTCGATGAAGTTTTTTTCTCCTTCGCCATGTTGTCCGCTGAAGAAAAGAAGCCTTTTGATCCAGTGCCAGAACCGGCTTATCTGGAGTGTGACCGGCAAAGCCATCAGGAAAAATGAGGAAAGCGCAGTTGCGAGGTAAAGGATGTGGCGTTTCTTCAGGACAAAAAGTGGAAGAAGCCACAGCGGGAAAAATGTCAGTTTGACACTGAGACCGAAGCCTGCGATGAGACCTGCGATAATCGCGGTTTTCTTTCCGTCGGAATCCTCATAATTCTCTACCCACAGGATAAAGCATATCATCATGACGACCGGCAGGATGAGGAATGCCTCAGGGGCAAACCTGCTCAGATTGTCGAGGGACAGCTGTGAAATAAAAGGTGCCGACTGAACAAGGAAAGCCAGTGACACCTGTCTGGTCAGCCGGAAAACAAAAGCGCCGGTACCCAGAAGAAAGAGTGAAGTCAGTGTCAGCAGAACCAGGTTGGCAATTTTGAGATACAATTCCGAATTGAGAATGGCATCGTCGATAATCCCGTTTTCAGGTTGTCTGATCAGATGGGTTGCCTTAAAGGAAAGCGCAACCACATATTGCAATGGGGTAGCCGGATTGTCGATGTGTCCGATCAGAAAATGGCCCCGGGCAAGTGAAAGGCCGGAGATAAAATAGATGTATTCGGAATCTACCGAGCGTACATAATAGGTGCCCGAAAGCTTGTTGAAATAGAATCCCAGGAAAAGGTAGAGTACGGGAATAACAATCAACAAGAGCCTGAAATGCTTCGACCAGCTGTTAACGATTAGATTTTTCATGGGTTGAGTGAAAATGTGGTTAAGGTTTGTACCAGATCTCTCCAAAGGCATGTTTGTTCCGGAATTCTTTTTTGACCGGAAAAAGTTGTTTCACGAGGTCCATGGTTTCGGCCGATTCCACTGCGGTTGATTCGGTGATGAAGATCCTGGCTTTTTCCAGTTCCTTCCGGTCCTGAATATGCGTAAAGCCTTCCCCTGAAAGATATCCGAGCCGGGTATCCCTTAAGTTGAAGGCCATGTTGAAACTACTGGATACGGGTTCATTTTGCCATCCGTTTTTTTCGCAGAAATCCACCATCCCGCGGTGAAGTTCAATGACTTCCACAAAGCCAAGGTCGCTGTCGGCATTCTTTTTCAGGGTGAGGCTGCAATACAGGGGGATAGCGCTCAATAACCCTGCAGCCACGATGTGGGTGATCTGAGAACCTGTTTTAATCTGGGAAATGGCGATTCCTGCTGCAATGATGAACATCGTCATGGTCCCCAGCATATACCGCTGTGTGTAAAAATTGAGGGCTGAAAAGGCCATGAAAAGGGCGGACATTATGGCAATCATTGTGAGAATCCTGAGATTTGCAATTTTTTTACCGGAAAGAGCCAGGTAAAAGAGTGCGATCATCAAAGCCAGTGAAACAGCCCATCTTCCGTATTCGATAAAAACCATGGAGAGGGCAGTTTTCAGTTTCATAACAATGAAGTACTTTTCGAACTGGATATGGCCGACATGCTCGGAATAGAAAAAGGTTCCGAATTTGATGTAGTGGAGGATCAGCCAGATGCCATAAATTACGAGAGGTACCGACAGCAGAACAAGGTCGGCCGCATAGATGGTTTTTTCCCTTTTCCGGTCAAGATTGGACAACAGGTGCCAGAGCAGAAAGAACAGCGCAAAAACCAGGGATGTCTCTTTGGTCAGTATCATCAGGGAGGCTGCCACTGCATAAAGGGCATATTTCTTTGACAGGTACATGTCGAAAGAGACCAGCAACAGAAAAGCCAGCAGCATTTCGGGGAGCAGGAATGTGGCCTGGGCGAGAAAAAGGGATTGGACGGCCAACAGGGTGATTGTCAGGTTTCCGGCAGCGACTCCACCCGTTTTTCGTGCGAAATTCCAGGCATAGAAAAGAAGCCCCAATGAAATGAGCAGGGGAAGTAACCTGGCAAATATAAGCGATCCGGGGAGGACCGACATCCAGGATGATGCCAGAAAGAAAAAGAAGAGAGGGTGTCCTTTGCCCTCGTCCAGTGAAAGTGTTCCGGGCAGCAATCCGGGACCATTCTCCACCATCCTGGAAATTGCGGGGAAGTACGACCAGGCCTCGTCCCAAAAGTAGGGCAGGGAGAGGTGAGCGGATTTGAAAATTGCAAATGCCACCAGGACAAAAACGAAATAGTACTTGGCTGAATCTCTTAACATGTTCCGGTGAATTGTTAACGGTTTAGTGTATATAAGGTGCAAAAATCATTCTGGTGCTTTATGGTGTAGCTTTTCGCGAGGATTTCGCGCTGACAGGCAGGTACAAGGGCTTCAATCTGAGAAGGCATGCAGGTGAGGAGGACGTTTTCCACAGGCCTGACATCTCCTTCAAGGCTTGTGATTGCAAAAATCTCAGGGTCAACGGGGTTTATGTATTTTTCGCAGGCTGCTTTTTTGTTCTCCACACCCCAGTCGTTCAGGAAACCGATTTGGTAGCGGCTTGTGTTCCACCTGACCGGAAACCATGCGAGACCGGCCTCATAGTTTTCAAGGACAACCACAGGGTGGTCGGTGCCTGCGTATCCTGAGGTGTGCGCATGCAGCCAGTTGTCGTGGTAATTGAGCGTGAGAAGCAGGGTGTTGGGCTCAGCCTTTTTGACTGCTTCCTTCATCAGCTCAATTTCCCCTGAAAGAGCACCGATGTTATTGTGGTACATATTTGTGAAAACAATATGAAAAAAGAGAATAAAGGCAAAGGCCAGTGCGTGGATCCATCCCGGATATTTCAGTATCGCCAGCCAGGTTATCAGAAAAAGAAAGAAGAAGAGAATGAGACGTTCGGTCAGCAGAATGGCATTGGGCAACAGCAGATAAAGCAGGAGAAATCCCATCGAGAAGAGAAACCACAACAGGGGTGCAATCTTCCATGTTCCGGAAACGAGGAGGTTGTCTCCTCTTTTCATAGCTGATTTTTTCAACCAGAGGACGGAATGAGTGACAACCATCAGCAGGAAAAGCAGGAAAAGCAGGCGGGTATAAATTTTCCAGGGTGCACCTGTACCGAGTGCCAGCAAGGGTCTGATGTCGGCAATCCACTGAAACAACTGGTCAAGGTCAGGCCGAGGTGCCTCGTGTACGGAATCAACCCTGCCCATGTATAGCATTGTGAGTATCAGCGAAGGCAATGCAGCTAAAGCAATTCTAAGCGTATTGCGTGTATGTTTTCCGATGTCCGGAAAAAGGAGTCCCCCTTCCGGATTCTGCCTGACAGATCTGGTCAATGAAAGGATCAGAACCACTGCCAGCGAGACTAAAAAGGGGAGTAAGTGAGAAAACCAGGTGCAAAGGAATAGAAATGCAAGAAAAATGATTTCTCTGAGGCGGACTGTATCGCAGTATTTGTAACAATACCAGACAGTTAGAAATAAGAAGAGAATTCCGAATGAAAAATTGAAAAAACCGAAGTAAAAAATCTGATTATGAACAAAAAGGATCATAAGCCATGAGAAGATCCTGTTTTCGGGGGCAAGGTGCAAAACCAGCTTTCTGAAAATGACAGGAGTAAAAAACAAATAGATGAACAATACGGCTTTTTCAGTAAGATAAGCGGGAAGGAAAGAACTGAACAGGGCAAACAAAAAATGACTGGTCCAGTTGGGTACCGGAAAATTGTTGATCTGAAATAAATCATGAAAGAGCGGATTATCTCCGGTAATCAGGTTCCTCAGAATTATGCCGCTGTATAAATGTGCGGGGCCATCGAGCGTGACGAAATAAGGATGTGAAAACAGGGGGATGATTCCTGCCAAAAGCATCAGATAAAAAAGGAGGGTTTCAAGGTTTCTGACTATTTTCAACGATAAAAAATTCATCACGGCATGTTTTGATGGATGATTCGGTGGTATCGACAGGTTGGTTGTGAACGTGATTTTAAGGCGCACCAATGACTGGCTAAACTGGCAAATCAGACTCTTCGATCAGGTACAACGGCCTTCTTTTCTGTTCATCAAAAAGATGTCCTACGTAAATTCCGATGATCCCGATCATGAAGAAAAGAATTGTGAAACTTATACTCATGAAGAGCACAATCGTGGTATAACCCGAAGGCGGGGTTTCTCCAAAAAAATAGACGTACAAGCTATAGATTCCGAGTGCCAGTGAAAAGATGGCGAACACAATCCCGAACCATATCCCCAGAAACAGGGGAGCCTTTGTAAAGGAGGTCACTGCCTGGAAGGTGAGTGAAACCAGTTTTTTAAAGGAGTATTTGGTTTTACCTGCTTTACGGGCAGGTGCAATGAACTCCAGGGTGGTCTTTTTAAAACCGATGGTTTGAATCAGTGCACGGAGAAAACGGTTTCGTTCCCGGTACCTGGTTCTCAGTATTAATGCAACCTGTTTTGATATCAGAAAGAAGTCTGAAGCATTTCCCGCCAGTTCCTGACCCGATACTCTGCTCAGAAACGGGTAAAACAGGGATGACAGAATCCGACCTATCCCCTTGTTGCCTTCATTCCTGCTTCTGACCATGTTGATGATTTCATAACCCCTCTCAAAGGTTTCGGCCATTTGCGGAATCAGTGAAAGCGGGTGTTGAAGATCAGCATCCATACAAATAACCGCATCGCCTCCTGAATGGTCGATGCCGGCAATCATCGCGGATTCATGACCGAAATTGCGTGAAAAACGGATCAGATGAGCTTTGCTATGCAAATTTCTGAACGAAGAACAAAAGGTCCTGATCAGCTTGCTGCTGTTGTCACTGCTGCCATCGTCGACAAAAATCCATTCTGTTTCATGAGATACATTCCCGGACAGCTCTGAAATTTCCTGAAAAACCTGCGGAAGGATTTCTTCTTCGTTGTAAACCGATAGAACAACCGATATTTTCACTCGATAATTATTTAGCAAGGTAAAAACTTTGTAAATATAGCTTATTTTGCAGATGAATATCTATACCCTTTGCCATGAAGAACAGGCTTTACGGAATACTTTTATCATTGATTCTTTCTCTTTTTATCGTGTTGCTTTTTTTCGGCAACACCATTCTGAACCTTGATAAAAGGTATTTTACAGCTTCTGGAGACGGGTTTAAAGCCTATTATTGTGCACTTTACCATGTGAAGTACGACACCGTCAATTCCCTGTCGGGAGGGATGAATTATCCCTTCGGTGAACTGATTGCCTACACCGACAGTCAGCCATTGATTTCCAACATGGCAAGGCTTCTGAACCGGTTGTTTTCATGGCAGGGTGAATGGGTGATCGGGGCGATTAACGGGGCTATGCTGTTGGCTTTTGTTCTGGGGGCTCTTTTTATATTTTTGATTCTTTTTGATTTGGGTGTGGCGTGGTGGTTTGGTGCGCTTGCCGCGGTGGGAATCTCCATGTTGTCGCCCCAGGTGGCAAGATTTGGGGGGCATTACTCACTTTCCTGGCTGGTTTGGATCCCTGCCCTGATCTACTGGATCATGCGGTTTGACAAATCCAGGTCGTGGATATTTACGATATTGATCGGGCTGACCACATTCCTGGCGGGCAAAATGCACATGTATTTTCTGGGATTTGCCGGATTTATAATTGGTGGCTATTGGATCTGGAGGTTTCTGCGATACAGGAAATCCGGAAGCTTCTGGTATCGCGACCTTTTGAACTTCTTCCTTCAGTTTTTGCTGCCGGTGATGATTCTGCAGGCGATGATTCTTGTGCAGGACGAAATGGTCGACAGGACGGCTTTCCCCTACGGTTTTGAAATTTACAGGGCGCATCCTGCAGGCGTATTCCTGCCATCAGGGAAACCCTGGACCTTTGTGCCGCGATTTATCACCGTATTCAGTCACCTGAGCTGGGAGTCCCTGTCATACATTGGAATCCCGGCGGTGTCGGGTATTTTGGCTGCTTTTGTGTTATGGATCAGACGGACTGTGAAGAAAATTCGCCCGGAAGCCAGGAATGAATTTACAGTGATGTCTTTAATGACAGTGATCTCCGTGGCTGCTCTTCTCTTTTCTTTTGGCATTCCTTTTATTTTTGGTCTGGAAGCACTTGCCGACCATATAGGCCCGGTAAGGCAGCTCAGGGCATTGGGCAGGTTTGCCTGGCTTTTTTATTATGTGGTCAATATGCTTGTATTTGCTGCCCTTTACAGGAAGGCATTCCTCAGCCCGGCCAGCTTACACTGGAAGATTATTGCCGGCCTGGCTTTTCTGCTGCTGTTTTATGAGGGTTATTGGAATATGGAAGGGAATACCCGTGAGATCAATAACCGGATCGTTGAACTGGAGGACCATGAAAATGCCCTGGTTGAGAATCAATGGGTACACGAAATAAAACCTGAAGATTACAGCGCGATCATTCCTGTTCCCTATTTTCACGTGGGATCGGAAAGTATCTGGATTGACGGGGGACACCAATCCCGGGAAACTACCATGCTCGTTTCACTGAAAACAGGATTACCCACTACCGGTGTGGAACTAAGCAGGACATCAATAAGCCAGACTTTTTTGAACTACGCGCTCTTTAAGGAACCTCTGCAGCGACTCGAAGTGGCTGACTTCCTTCCTGATGAGAAACCATTCCTGGTTTTGTTGATGAAAGATTACACGCTTACAGAATCTGAGCAATGGCTGCTCAAGGGGGCCAAGCCTGTTTTGGCGACAGACCGCTTTAGTTTTCTGAGTCTTCCCGTAGGGACAATCCGCAACCTTCATGAAACATGGAGACTGAAAATTTTCAATCAGTTTGACAATACCCGGCTTTTTCAACGGAATAACTTCCTGGTTTCTGATTCCCTTTCCTGGTTCATGGTAAAATCATTTGATGAAAATCCGACTGACAAAAGCTACCATGGAACGGGAGCTTTTACCTTTTCTTCCCGAAAATGGGCTGTGGCATGGTCCGATACGCTTAAAAACGTGCCTGCAGGGAAAAATCTGATCCTGGGATTCTGGATACGGGATTATCAAAAAGATGCCTGTTTGAGGACCAATCTGGAGCTGTTCCAGAAAAACAGTGTGACGGGAGAGTCAACCAGTTACCTCTTTGCCGATCTTTTTCACCATATCAAAGCTTTCAGCGGCAATTGGGCACTGATTGAGCTGGATTTCAGCACCCATTCGGAGAATGAAGTGATACAGCTTTCATTTCTTAACAAAGTGCTTCCGAAAGCTGATATCGTCCTCGATGAATTGTTGGTCAGGGAGAAGGGTACTGATATTTGGACTGACGAGGGAAAATATCTTTATAAAAATGGAAGGAAATTCACAAGGAGATAATTCCGGATCATTGTTTTGCAAAAAGCCGGGTGTTTAACATTCCCCATTTCTGAAGACGATACAGGACAGAAGTCCGCAGCACACCCAATCCGTATATGGTGCTGTTTTTATAGTTAATGCTTGAGGCATCGTCGAAATACTTGGTAGGACATGTGATCTCCGCAATGTCGTATCCTGCGTACAAGATCTGTGCAAGCATCTGATTATCAAATACAAAGTTGTCGGAATTCGCTTCGTAATTGATGGTTTCGAGAATCTCTTTTGTAAATGCCCTGTACCCCGTGTGGTATTCCGAAAGCTTGGTATTCATCAGCAGATTCTGGATGAAAGTAAGTCCCCTGTTGGAAATATACTTGATCAGCGGCATGCCACCCCTGAGCGCTCCTTTACCTAAAATCCGCGAACCGAGCACTACATGGTAGAGTCCGCTTGAGAGGAGATGAGCCATGGCGGGAATTAAAAGCGGGGTATACTGGTAGTCGGGATGCAGCATAATGACAATGTCTCCTTTCAGCTCCAGCGCCCTCTTGTAGCAGGTTTTCTGGTTCCCACCGTATCCTTTGTTTTTCTCATGAACGATAATGTGCCTGATGCCCAGCCTGCGGGCTTCCTCCACAGTGTCGTCCTTGCTTTGGTCATCTACCAGAATGACTTCATCCACGATGGAAAAATCAATTTCCTGGTATGTTTTTGCAAGGGTTTTGGAGGCGTTGTATGCCGGAAGTACGACAATGACCTTTTTGTTGTTTATCATAGTTTCAGAATCGATGCAACGGAATGCAAATATAGATAATTTGCAGGAAAATTATTTGATAAGTTCTTCTCCCTTTATGTCTTTGCGGACGCCTGACGAGACAAGCACCGGGGATTGTTAAAGCTGCAGAAAATTCTCTGAAATAAAATTAAGGACCGGAAGATAAACTTTTCCCGTTTTAATCTGTTTATTCCTAAACTTTTAATTGGATTTGCCATGTTTGTAATCGGTTTGTTAGCGGGTTTCGTGATTTCACTGTTGTTGCTTTTTTTTGCACTTCGCCGCGTCATGTTTCTGGAAAATGAAAGCAGGTTTGGTTTTGAAGAAACCAATGCCGGCATTGAGAAACAGGCTGCAGAAATGAAGTGGGGGATCCCTTCTCAGTATGACCTCCAGGCTACCCTTGAAAAAAATGGTTTTGAGGTCCGGCCTGTAAGAATTTTCTCATTGTGCAAGCCCTCAGTAGCCCATAAAATCCTCGGCACAAACAAGGAAAGGATTGCTTCAGCCCTGATGCCCTGCCGTGTTTCCGTATATGAGCGCAATGACGGGAAAGTGTATGTGTCACGGCTGAACGCGGCACTCTTCTCAAGGTTTCTGGGAAAACAGATCAGGGAAGCCATGAAGGAGGCGGCTGTTGAAAATGAACGGATACTGGAACCCTTGGTCAGGAACTGAAAATCAGCGTTGGTCCCAATTCCCGGCAATCACTTTCCCGCACGATTTGCATTTCCCGTCCTCCATGTTGTTGTGCACGATGGAATAGCCCCGCCGTTCGATCACCATCTTTTCGCACGAAGGACAATAGGTGTTTTCAAATCCTTTACCCGGCACGTTCCCGATATACACAAATTTAAGTCCCTCGGCCAAAGCGGCTTCCCTGGCTTTGATCAGGGTATTCAACGGGGTGGGTGGCAGTTGGGTAAGCTTGTAGAGCGGGGTAAACCTGCTGAAATGAAGGGGGACCTCCTGAAATCCGTTTTGCGCCAGCCATTTGCACATCCGGCTTATCATGTCGAGGTTATCGCTCCAGGAAGGTACCACCAGATTGGTAATCTCGAGCCATGTCTTGCTTTTCTGAAAAGTCACCAGCGTGTCAAGCACAGGTTGTAACTTTCCGCCGGTAAGTTTGAGGTATACGGCGTTGTCGAATGCCTTCAGGTCGATATTGGCTGCATCGATAAAGGGGATAAGCTTCCTGAGCGGATCAGGATTGATGTACCCGTTCGACACCATGATGTTCCTTATCCCTTTCCCTGAAGCAATTTTTGCCGTGTCGAACATGTATTCATAAAAGGAGATGGGCTCCGAATAGGTATAGGCAATTGACTGACAGTCGCTTTCCATGCAGGTTTTTACCACATCGGCGGGCATCAGGGTGATGTTCCGGGTTTTGGACGGACTGGTCTGTGAGATTTCCCAATTCTGGCAGTTCAGGCAAGCGAAACTGCAACCCGCCGTGGCAATGGAGAAAGTCTTTGATTGCGGCATAAAATGGAGGAGCGGCTTTTTCTCGACCGGGTCGACATGGACTGCACAAGGGTTTCCATATGCCACTGAATACAATTTGTTGCCGATATTTACCCGGTTGTGGCAGGTACTCTCTTCTCCCGGTTTAAGGGTGCATTCGTTGGGGCAGATGCCACAGAGCACCCCGCGGGGAGTAACGGTGTAAAAATGGGCTTCTGTGCTGAACTTTCCGGGGTCCCTGCCTGTGTAGGCAGCCCTGGAAAGGCCGGGGCAGGCCATACAAGCTATGCCGGCCACACTTAATCTGAGAAACTCTCTTTTTGTCAGGATGCTCATCACACAGCGCTAAAGAACCCTGAAGATACAGCAAAAACTGTTCCGGGAACTACGGGGTTTCACGTTTTTTTTGAAGCAGGTTTAATCCTGCAACCAGAAGATTAAGCCCGGCAATGATGAAGCAGCTGCCAAACACCCCGGTCAGCGGGACCAACAGGGTGGTGATGACCAGTGCCCCAAGGGCCGAGCCCCACAAATCGGCTGCGTATACCGAGGCTGCTGCACGTGGTTCGCCGGACGGATAATTCCGGGTGGTGGTGACAAACTGAAATCCGCTGAGAAAAGAAGGGATCAAAAGGGCAGGGATAAAAATCAGCCAGAGCAGGACAGGGGAGGAGCTGCCCAGTCCCGGTCTCCAGATGAGGGGCAACAACAACATATATCCGGCCAGCATCAACTGTCCGGCCAGAAAATGACTCCTGCCCGTACGATACCGGTCCCCGGCAGCCGACCCCATGGCCAATCCTCCCATAAAGAGTGCGAAGATAATTCCAATGGCGGAATAAAGGTTCCCGAAAGCCACCTGGAACCAGAAGATCAGGAGAATTTCCGTGGATGAAGCGGTTAACCCGGTGACAAACATACCGGCAGTAACCGGGTTCATCCGGAGTATAAAAATGAGGAGCACCACCAACGGGATAACCAGCAGGAAATAGTTGCGGCCCATAAACTGTGAAAAGTACCGGAGGGTATGGAAAAATACCGGAAGTGGTTTCAAGTCGGTGTTGGTTCCGGATGTCCCTTTAATCTCCTGAAGAATTTTCTCCCCGCGTGATTGCAGGGAATTGTCATCCATGTAATCCGCATTGACATAATTTCCGCCGATTCCCCGAAAGACGGAAAGTTCCCCGGGGCGGGCTGACAAGGGTCCGTCGGATGCGATAAAATAATCGCGTTCACCGGGGATGATAATCGTATGTTTTAGGTATTGCGACAAGGTATGGTAAAGGGAAGCTTCTGTTTTTATCTTTTCCGGAGAGAGGTAATTCCCGCTTGAAGAAACTCCGTAAATTACAACTCCTTCCGGTTTAAGCCTTTGTGTAAGAGAAGCCATGAAACTTTCAGTATAATAGCGGTTTAATTGCAGACTTGAAGGATCTGGAACTGCAACGATTATCACATCCCAGGAGTCACTGCTCTTCTGGATAAACCGTCTGCCATCTCCCGGAATGGTGACAATCCGGTCATCTGTCGGTGTCCCGCGGTACCGGCTGACCAGCTCTGTAAGTCCCGGATTGATTTCCACGTAGTCAAGCCGGGAAATCCCGGGATATTTAAAAACTGCGGCCGACATGGCATAGAGATCCCCTGAAATCAGCAGGACCTCCTGCGGAGCAGGGTGCTGCAACATGGCATAGTGGACGAACTCCTCGCTGACAACTGCGTCCCCGGTGGTAAAAAGTGCAGATCCATTTTCGAAAATTGTCTTTTCATCACCATTGGCGCAAACCGTAATATTCCCATATGGTGTTTCATAGGTGGCCATCACTTCCTGGTTCCCGAAAAGCAGGGATTTGATCTTCAGGTCGAGCGGAAACACAAAAAACAGGATCAGCAGGGTGACAACGAATACCAAGGCGGAAAGCAACTGTTTCTCTTTCCGGAACCCCCATAACACGCCAAGTACCGGCAATGATGTAATGAGCAGGGATTCCATGACGCTGAGCCACCGGATCAGCAGAAAGGATACAGCCACCCCTCCAATCAGGCTTCCGGCTGTTTCCAACGCATAAATAAGGGCAAAACGGTGTTTCCCCTTTTCCCCGGCTTTCACCAGCAGGGCAAAGGTGTATCCCGACAAGAGGCACAGCGGAGTAAGAAGTACCAGAAGAGCGATGATAAACCACACCGGATTCACCAGGGTTCCCGGCAAAAAAAAGAGATTTTTTCCGGCATTCATTGCCAGCACTGTCAGAGGAGGCAAAAACGCCATCAGAATAAACAGGCGTGTCAAAACCGGGGAAATTGACGCTTTCCGATAGGATCGGCCCAGCCAGCTTCCAAGTCCCGTTAAAAACATCCAGGCAGCCAGTGTCCAGGCCATCATTACTTCATTTCCCTGAAAAACGGTGGTAATCTCGCGAATAAGCAACACCTGCACTGCCATGGTGAAAAAACCCAGAACCAGCGCTTGTGCCTTCACTTCTTTCCCGAATGGAGACGCTCCTGCTTCCATGCTTCCCGGCTGGTCCACGGATGGGAATGATCTCTCTTTTTTAAAGAGATTCCAATAATAGGAGAGGTGCCATCCCAGGTGGATGATTGTCACGGTGGTCATCAGGATGCCCGCGTTGACATGCCATTTTATCATGGTTTCAAGCCAGGGCCACTCGAACCTGTAGTTGGCCTTTACCGCCAGGAGGAGGCCAATTACGGAGGAGAAGAGGAAGGAAATCAGGAGAAGGAGATTCCAGATCTTTCGATGGACAATACGCGTCAGGATTCCTGCTTTTGACAGAATTACAGAAATCAGGTAAAATCCGGTCGTAAGAAGGAGAATGGGTATGACAAGGTAGGGAGCCTGCATCATTTCCCATTTTTAAATTCTGCGTTCCGGAATTCTTCTTCACTGAAGATGAGCGCCTGATAGGTGTAGAGTTCTACATCCCGCTCTTTCCAGCTGTCCCATTCCAGTCCGGCTTTGTCCCTGGAACAGTGTCCAAGGAATTCTTCCTTTGTCCAGCCGGTCTCCTCAGCCACCTGCGGTAAAAAAGTGCCCGCCCGGTTCTCCTTGCGGATGTATATCCCGTCTTTTCCCAACCTGAATTCACTGGCTGAAGCGATCCTTTTCATCGGAGAAAGGACCGAAATCTCAATGTTGATTTTTTCCATTTCCCGGAGAGTGACCGGTGAAAAGCGGGTATCCCGTGTGGCAGCTGAAATTGCCATTTCCTTTACTGTCTGATACAGGGAACTTTGTGATGAAAAATTGCCGATGCATCCCCTGAGTTCCCCGTCCTTCCTGAGGGTTACGAATGCTCCGGCTTTCCGGGTCAGGTCGGAACTGAGGGATTCTTCCGGAACCTGCGGGAGGTTGCGATGATTCAGGTAGGATACGATGGTGCTCCTCGCCAGCTCCAGCAATTTCCGTTTGTCACTTTCCGGGAGATCAAAGTCCTGATGGCTTTCAGGATTCCCGTAAACCGCCATCGCCTGGTAGCCTACCACCTTTTCACGGTCACCATGCGGTGAGTGGCCGCTGTTGCGGTACATCAACTTCCGGTA
>CAYYJE010000022.1:22915-36369 GCA_964472165.1 uncultured Prolixibacteraceae bacterium
ACTGAAGAAAGGGGAGTTGCACTTCGATGCAGTGTTCCTGTTTATGGGGTGCAGGATTGTCGGTGACCAGTTTATGTTTCTTCACCAGATCCAGGGCAAGGGGATCGACGGGGACATGACCCAATGGAGTGATAAAATCGCCCTGGGTGTATATGGCCGCTCCGTTGAACCAGGTTCTGTGGGCAGGCCCGATGATAAAAATGTGCGTATAATTCTTATCCCTGTCCACCTTTTGAAAGCCGGCAGCGGCTACCTCACCCGAGAAAACATAACCGGCATGGGGAACTACAATGGCAAGTGGATCTCCTGGCGGGTCCGGGGATTTTTGACTGAAGAATCCTTCCAGCATATGCTTCAAATCTGCCGGGTTGGCTGGATAAAAGGATCCGGCGACTGCTGGAGTGCGGTCAGTTTTCTCTTTTCCGGCAGGTTCTCCGGCAACGGGTGCGAAAAACATCAGCGCCAGAATGCAAAACACTTTAACATACCTTTTCATAAACGCCGATTTCGGGGTGACCTTTCTCTTCTTACAAATATAAGCCAAAGATCCCAAAAGGCGAATTCCCGGACAAGTTTTGTGGATTAATCTGAAAATTCTATTTTTATAAAAAAAACAGTACCATGAACAATCGCAGGAATTTTCTGAAGAGTGCCTCAATGGCTGTCGCCGGCGCCGGACTGGCTATGACGGGTTGTGCTCCTAAAACCGCAGTGCCGGAAACTGTGAAAGCTGCCGGCAAACCTTCGAACAGGATTGGGATATCTACCTATTCCTTCTGGCAGTTCAACGGCCCGAAAGAGAATGTACCCATCGAAATGTGCATCGAAAAAGCTGCAGAAATGGGCTTCGACGGCATCGAGTTCCTGCTGATGCAGATGACCTCGGAAGAAAATAACTATCTGCAGATGCTTAAACGAAGAGCTTTCCATGCAGGACTCGATATCATGGGCTTCAGCACCCACCAGGGATTTGTCTTCCCCGACAGGAATACCCGCGATGAGGAGATCGCCAAGACCATCCACCAGATTGAACTGGCTTACCAGCTGGGGATACCCACCATGCGGCTCAACACCGGCCGGTGGCGTACCATCGAGTCGTTCGACGACTTCATGGCCCAAAAGGGGATAGAACCCGTGTTGGAAGGGTATACCGACGACCAGGGCTTTGAGTGGGTGATCGATGCAATTCAGAAATGCCTGCCCACGGCCGAAAAGTGCGGGGTGGTGCTCGGACTGGAAAACCACTGGGGACTGGGCCGCACTGCCGACGGAGTGCTGCGGATCGTTGATGCCGTCAACTCTCCGTGGCTCCAGGTGACCGCTGATACCGGCAACTTCCTTGAAAACCAGTATGAACAGCTTGAAAAACTGGCCCCAAAAACCTCTCTCGTGCAGGCCAAAACCTATTTCGGCGGGGGAAAATGGTACACGCTCGATATCGATTACCTCAGGGTGGCAGAAATCTTCCGGAAAGCCGGCTACAAAGGATATGTCTCTCTTGAATTCGAAGGGAATGAAAATCCCCTGGAAGCCATCCCCAAAAGTCTTGCCATGCTGCGGGAGGCGTTTCAAATTCCGGCGTAAAATTCCGGTGGCCAGTTTGGCCATTCAAAATTGTTCAATGGTTCCAGGTTCCGGGTTCCAGGTTGTTCCAGGTTCTGTCAGGATTCACAATACGATCATAATTGTGATCCGGTGATCCAGTGATTCCGTGATCCAGTGATTCCGTGATCCAGTGGTTCCGTGATCGAGTGATCCGGTGATTCAGTGATCCGGTGATCCGGTCTCGTCTGAGCCGGGACTCCGCTGCGCTCTGTGATTCCATTTGTGGCTCCGGACAAACCCAGACCACATTGACAACCCCGACAACATGGACAACCCTGACAACCCCAACAACCCCGGTAACGAGTCCCTCAGTCTCTCAGTCCCCCGTTTCCCCGAATTTTTCCATCCACGCCCTGAAGCCGGGGTAGTCTCTGCCAATCTCCACCGACTGTCTGGTTCCCTTCATGAAGGCTGCCAGTTTATCGGGAAGGGGAATTGTCCCCGGGCCCAGAATCTCCTCCATGGTACCCGTGAATTTGGCAGGGTGGGCGGTCTCCAGAAAGGTGCCGGTTTCCCCTTTGCGGAGCTCCTCCTGCAAGGCTGCATATCCACAAGCCCCGTGAGGATCGCACATATACCCCGTTTCCCGGTAGACCTCTCTGATTGTCGACCGGATTTCCTCATCGGTATACCGATATCCCGTGACGATGGAAGCAATGGTTTCCCGGGAGTGTCCGTACAGGTCGAGGATGCGGTCGAAGTTGCTGGGGTGACCCACATCCATGGCGTTGGCAATGGTTTCCACCGAAGGCCGGGGTTCGTAGCGTCCGCTTTCCAGGTATTGGCAGACTACATCGTTGCGGTTGTTGGCGGCGATGAAGCGCGACACGGGAAGCCCCATCTCCCGCGCAAACAAACCGGCCGTGAGGTTGCCGAAGTTGCCGCTTGGGACCGATACCACCCAGGCTTTCCCGTCAAGGGCTCCCTGCTCCTTTAACCGGGCAAACGCGTTGAAATAGTAAAAGGACTGGGGCAGGAAACGGGCTACATTGATGGAGTTGGCCGAGGTCAGCGTCGTCGTGCGGTTCAGCGCTTCATCGGCAAAGGCGGTTTTTACGAGTCTCTGGCAGTCGTCGAAGGTGCCGTCCACCTCCAGGGCCGTGATATTCTGTCCCAGTGTGGTAAACTGTTTTTCCTGGATTTCGCTTACCTTACCTTTGGGATAAAGTACCACCACCCTGATGCCTTCCACTCCCAGAAATCCGTTGGCCACGGCGCTTCCCGTGTCTCCCGAAGTGGCCACAAGTACCGTGATCCGGCGGTTTTCGCCCTCCAGAAAGTAACGGAGCATCCGGGCCATAAAACGGGCCCCCACATCCTTGAAGGCCAGCGTCGGCCCGTGGAACAACTCCAGCGACCAGATGTTTCCGGTCACCGGCACCACCGGACAATCAAAATTGAGGGTGTCGTACACAATGGCGCGGAGATCATCCTCCGGAATATCTTCACCGAAGAATAGCCTGGCTGCTTCCATGGCGATCTCCTGAAAGGTGAGCTGATGGATGGTGTCGAAAAAAGCAGGGGTGAACCGGTGAATCCGCTCCGGCATGAAAAGTCCGCTGTCGCCTGCCAGTCCCCGGATTACTGCCTCGCTGAGCGATGCGGGAGGGGAGATTTTATGGGTGCTGTAATATTTCACAAATCTTAAATCTTTTGTCCTTAATCTTAACCTTAACCTTAACCTCAAATAGTTGTCCTTTACCTGGATTTTGCTCCGCTTCATGAACCGGCGGCCACATAAAGTCCTTTCACATTCCAAGCAATGTTTTCATAAATTCGTTTCCACTCAACAATCCGTAATCTCCTTTTTGAGCAGAGAACTCATCATAAGTGACAACCCCGTCGGGTTCCATGCCCGGGGTATAGATGACGAAAGGCACGGCGTCGCGGGTATGGGTCCTGAGTTCACACGGGGTAGGGTGGTCAGGGAGGAGGGCAATGGTCACCGGTTCCTCCATTTTTTCACATGCCTCCAGAATTGGTTTTACCACACGCTGGTCGAGGTTTTCGATGGTGGTGGTCTTCAAAACCGGATTTCCCTCATGGCCTGCTTCGTCACTGGCTTCTACATGGAGATAAACCAAATCGTGGTTTTTCAACGCATCGATGGCTGCCTGTGCCTTACCTTCGTAGTTGGTATCATACAGACCCGTGGCTCCTGGCACCTTGATCACATCCATACCCGCATATACACCGATGCCCTGGATCAGGTCGACTGCAGAAATGACGGCTGAATGGCCGATGCCGTAGAGTTCCTGCAGGGTGGGCATCTCTGGGCGGTAACCCGGCGACCAGGGCCAGATGCAGGTGGCAGGGTCCTTGCCTGCAGCCTTTCTTTGGAGATTTACGGGATGCTCATCCAGTAAATACCGGCTCCGCACTATCAGGTAGTTGAGAAGCCCGGCAGTTTTTTGACCCTCCTGGTTTTGAGGCCTGACCAGCACCTGCCGGAAAGGGGTGCCCATCACATCGTGGGGAGGTGTACAATCCAGATGTTTACTGCCTCCTTTGACCACCAGGAGGTGGCGGTAGGAGACCCCCGGGTAAAAACGGATCATCCCGTTTCCCATCTTTTTGGCGAGGGAAGCGATGATCTCCGTGGCTTCTTCCGTGGAAATATGTCCGGCAGAGTGATTTTTGATTTTTTCCTCCTCCAGACAGATAAGGTTACAGCGGAGGGCCAGGTCGCCGGGTACCAGCTCCACGCCCATGCTGGCGGCTTCCAAAACACCGCGTCCTTCGAACACGGAGGCTACATCGTAGCCCAATACCGCCAGATTGGCAATCTCGCTTCCGGGATGCATTCCCGCGGGAACAGTGTCAAGCATGCCGCTGCACCCACGTCGTGCCAGTTCTTCCATGGCCGGCTTACGGGCGGCCTGCAGGGGCGTTTTTCCCGCAAGTACTCCGATGGGCTCATCAGCCAGACCATCACCCAGAATAATGATGTACTTCATTAGTTATAGTCTTAATTATTAAGTCTTTAGTATTTATTCTTCAATGGCACTCCGAACTATCCCCGACAACCTTTACAACCCCGACAACCTTCACAACTCTGAGAACCCCGACAACCATTGAACCCTTGAACCTTTGAACAATTTTGAACAACTGTTGAACCCCCCAACCCCGACCTGCCGGAGCGCAGCGCAGGCTCTCGATCTTGACCTTCTTCGGGCACCGAAGCCTTTGCGAAGGTGACGACCTCGACCTTATATGTTCGACACCTTGATAAGGTCGGCAAAGACACCTGCAGCAGTGACCGCGGCACCGGCGCCATAGCCCTTGATCAGCATCGGGAACTCATTGTACCTTTCCGTGCGGTATATGATCATGTTATTGCTCCCTTCGAGGTCATAAAAAGGATGGTTCCTGCCGATTTCCTGCAATCCCACTTCCGCATGCCCCTCCTCAAAACTGGCTACAAAACGCCACCTGCACTCTTTTTGGACCAAAAGTTTCCGTTTTTCTTCAAAAGCGGCATTCAGCTCCGGGATCTTTTCCCAGAAATCTTCAAGGGAGCCGCTGAAGAATTCTTCAGGAATGAAGGAATTGACCACGACATCCTCCTTGTCGATCCGGTATCCCGATTCGCGCGCCAGAATCATCAATTTCCTCACCACATCGGCTCCGCTCAGGTCCACACGGGGATCAGGCTCCGTAAAGCCGGCATCCCTCGCCATACTTATCGTTTTGCTCAAGGGATTTTCAGCGGAAAGGGTATTGAAGATGAAATTAAGGGTTCCTGACAGGACAGCCTCAATTTTTAAAATTTTGTCGCCTGAATTCACCAGGTCATTCAGGGTGTTGATAATGGGCAAGCCTGCCCCCACATTGGTTTCAAACAGGAATTTAATACCTTTTCGTTTGGCGCTCTTTTTCAGGCTGAGGTAATTGTCGTAGCGTGAAGAGGCTGCTATTTTGTTGGCGGCCACTATCGATATGTTTTCCCCGAGGATGGTATGATAGGCTGCGGCAACCTCTTCTGAGGCAGTGCAGTCGACAAACACCGAATTGTATAGGTTCAGGGAGATCATCTTTTGAATGAAATCCTCTACTGAAGAGGGGTCACCTTTTTCTGTCATCTCTTCCCGGAAGTGGATTACTTCGATTCCGTCGCGGTCAAAAAGCATCCTTTTCCGGTTGGCGATGCCGGCAAGTTTAATTTTCAGATGGCTCTCACGTAAAAGTTTCTCCTGTTGTCCGGCTACCTGGGTGAGCAAATGCGAACCAACCAGGCCAGTTCCCATGAGAAAAACATTGAGTTCCGCATTCTCGGAGAGAAAGAAGGATTCGTGGACGACATTCAGGGTTTTACGCAAATCAGTGTGCCGGACCACCCACGAAATGTTGAGTTCAGAGGCCCCCTGGGCGATGGCGACCACATTAATCCCATTCCGGCCGATGGTGCTGAAGAGTTTTCCGGCCACGCCGGTGGTCTGCTTCATGTTCTCCCCGACAATGGCCACAATGGAAAGCTCCCGTTCTACCAGTACCTTGTTTATCAGGTCGATGGAGATCTCTTTCCCGAACTCTTCCCTGATGGCGTCCTCAGCTTTCAGGGCCTGATTCTCTTCAATGGCAAAACTGATCGTGTTTTCCGAGGAAGCCTGGCTGATGAAAATGATGTTGATATTTTGCCGGGCCATGGCCGTGAAAAGCCGCATGGCTATACCGGTAACTCCCACCATCCCGATTCCCTGGATGGTGAGCAGGGCAATGCCCGGAATCGAAGAAATTCCTTTGATCGGCCTCTCTTTCCCGTTGACCACATTTTTGGTAATCATCGTCCCCGGAGCTTCCGGATGCATCGTATTTCTGATGTGGACAGGAATCGATTTCTTGTAAACCGGCAGGATGGTAGGCGGGTATATCACCTTGGCCCCGAAGTTGGAGAGTTCCATGGCTTCCGCATAAGTGAGCATGGGGATGGTATATGCTTTGCTGATCACCCTGGGATCGGCTGTCATGAACCCGTCCACGTCGGTCCAGATTTCCAGGGAAGAGGCGTCGAGGATTGCTGCAAAGATGGATGCCGTATAATCAGACCCTCCACGACCCAGTGTCGTGTACTCCCCTGTCTTGTTGCGGGCAATGAAACCCGGAACCAGTGCTTTGCCGCTGAAATGCTCAAAACTGCCGGTTATCCGTCTTCCGGTTTCGGGGAAGTCAACCACAGCCTTTCCAAAATGGCTGTCGGTAACGATGAGTTCCGAGGAATCCCGCCATTCAATTCCAAGAAACCGGGAGACAATGACTGAAGAGATTCTTTCACCCATACCCAGAATCCGGTCCAGGGTTTTCAGGGTTAGCTCGCCAACCAGTGCAATTCCCGTCAGTACCTGCTCCATCTCCGTGAGGAGAAGGTCAATCTGCTTCAATGCCGGATGATCCCCTGGCAAAAGCTCTTCCATGACCGCGTGATGACGATCCCTGATTTCTTCATAACTGCTCCTGTAGGTCTGGATTCCCAGTGCTGCAGTCTGTGCCGTTTGCCAAATCTTGTCGGTGATTCCTCCGAGTGCGGATACCACAACCACCAGATCTCCGTCGCATCCGTCCACAATTGCTTTTACCTTCCGGATGTGATTGGCGGTGCCGACTGATGTTCCTCCGAATTTTAATACTTTCATATTCCGGTTCATGAAAAAAACCGGATGAGCCTGAGGGCCTGCTGCATCCGGTTCTTTAATGTTCACAATGGTCAATCCTTAATCATGTGAGGATGAAGTGGTAATCGCCTCCATGATCCTGGTTTCCAGTTCCGCAGCCAGCTCCGGATTGTCCCTGATTACCTTTTTTACCCCGTCACGGCCTTGTCCCAGCTTGGTTTCCCCATAGCTGAACCACGATCCGCTTTTTTTGATAATGTTGTAGTTCACCCCAAGATCCACGATCTCACCGGTCTTGGAAATTCCTTCGCCATAAAGGATGTCAAATTCTGCTTTCCGGAATGGGGGAGCGATTTTGTTCTTAACAACCTTTACCCTCACATTGTTGCCGGTCACTTCCTCTCCATCCTTGATCTGGCCAATCCTGCGGATGTCCAGCCTGACTGAGGAGTAAAATTTGAGGGCATTCCCCCCGGTAGTGGTCTCCGGATTGCCGAACATCACCCCGATTTTCTCTCTCAGCTGGTTGATGAAGATACAGCAGGTACGCGTTTTGCTGATGTTGGCCGTCAGTTTCCGGAGGGCTTGCGACATAAGCCGGGCCTGTAGTCCCAGTTTATTGTCGCCCATGTCGCCTTCAAGCTCAGCCTTGGGCGTCAGTGCAGCCACCGAGTCGATGACCACGATGTCGACTGCACCTGAGCGGATCAGGTTGTCGGCAATTTCAAGGGCCTGCTCTCCGTGATCGGGCTGTGATATCAGCAACTCTTCGATATTGACTCCCAACTTGCGGGCATAATAGGGATCAAACGCATGTTCCGCATCGATGATTGCCGCAATTCCCCCTGCTTTCTGCGCCTCAGCAATGGCATGAATGGCCAGGGTGGTCTTCCCCGATGACTCGGGACCATAAATTTCAATAATTCTTCCTTTCGGATAGCCGCCAATGCCGAGTGCGACATCCAGACCAATGGAACCGGAAGAGATGGCCGGCACATCTTCCACAGGCTTGTCACCCATGCGCATGATAGAACCTTTACCAAAACTCTTTTCAATTTTGTCAAGGGTCAGCTGAAGCGCTTTCAGCTTTTCCTTGTTCATCGCAGTCTGCTCTTCTTTTGTCATAATTCAGATTGATTATATGTTTAGCGTTTTTTCGATCTGCAGGGAATGGTTTTTGGTGTCCACACTGGTGAATACTTCGCTGATAAATCCGTTTTCATCAATCACAAAGGTAGTCCGTAAAACACCCATATACGATTTCCCGTACATCTTTTTTTCTCCCCAAACCCCGTATTTTTCCATAATGAGGTGGTCGGGATCGGCTATTAGGTTGAATTTTAACCCATACTTGTGGATGAATCCCTGGTGCGAACGAATTGTGTCAGGACTGACGCCGACAATGTCAAATCCCCGGGCTATCCATCCGGAGTAATTGTCGTTCAGGTTACACGCCTCCGCAGTGCACCCTGGAGTGTTGTCTTTGGGATAGAAATAAAGAATCACTTTTTTCCCTGCGAAATTTTCCAGGGAAATCGGTTCTCCGTTCTGATTGACACCGGTGAATCCGGGGGCTTTGTCTCCTCTTTGAAGTGTTGTCATGCTGTATGTGGATTAGATTTTTACAAAGATAAACCAATCCTTGTTTTAATGCCGGTTTCTCTTGCATTTGGTCGATTGGATTATCCAAAATTAAATATTGTGGAGAAATTTGCACAATTATTGTAATTTTAAAGTTTGAATAAAAGTTAAAAAACAGATGATTCCCTTTAAATATCTATACCGTATTTTTCTGCTTATACTCTGTGCGGGGTTCTTTTTCCCGGTTTATGGAAAAGTCGATTTCCCGGCGCCCCAGGACCAGCGTGAAACTGCCATCTCCCTGTTCCGGGAAGGACAATATGAGAAGGCATTGCCTTTGTTTTCAAAACTCAACTATGATTTCCCCTACGACTTTCTTTTGAAATATTTCACGGGGGCCTGCCTGGTTGAAACCGGGGATTATGGGGTTGAGGCAGAAAAAAACCTGATCCTGGCTTCTTCCAAAGAGGTTCCTGCCAGGGTATTTTACTACCTCGGGAAATTGTATCATGCCCGTGGAAGCTGGAACAGTGCACAGCGCTTTTACAACCGTTTTGTGAACAATTCCGACACCTTACAGGTAAGGGAGCTTAAAATTGAGATGCTTTCGGACCTTTGCTACCGGCAGGTTAATCCGTTTGCTCCCGCAGGAGATGCGGAAACAGCCAGCCGGGAAACCTTAAAAGAACCAGATACTCCGGTTGCCGGAATCCCTGATACGAATCCGCTTCCACCAGCTGAAACTGTGGCCCCGGATCCGCCCAGAAGCGAAGATGTTCCCGCTTCAATTCCGGAAAGTGCGCAACCCCTTCCGCAACCGTCACCGGAAAAACGGGATACGCTCTTCCTTCACGGCGATTCTGCTTTGATGGAACAACCTGTTCACGAACTGCTTGTTAATGAGCAGCCTCTCCCGGAAGAACTGCCGGCATCCCCGGAATTTATCCATTTCAGGATCAACGAAAAAGTGGTATACCTGATCGAAGATATGTTTCAGGAGGAGGAAGCACTGAAAGAATTCAGACTGGCAGAAAAACGCAAATCGGAGCTTGATTCGCTACTGGATGAGTTGGAAATTATGAGAAAACGTTACCACGAAGCGATGAATCCCATGCTCAGGGACTCTATGGCCGTGGGAATCAGACAGGCAGAAAGCCTTACCCTCGTGATGAAAGGAGAAGTGGATGCCCACTTCCGCCGGGCAGCGTCACTGGAAAATGAGTGGTGGAAGGATGCGGATTTTTCAGTCTATCAAACTTTTATTCAAATCCGTGATTCTGTGGAAAAGCTCAGAATCCCGCCACCTCCACCTGTTGTATTGCCTGAAATGGTTATGGCCCAGGCGTCGGCTGATACCATCCCGGAAGGGGATCCTGCAGGGGAACAGGAAGCTGAACCTGAAGCCGGGGACGATGAGGATACCCTCACATACAGGATCCAGATAGGTGCTTACAGCAAAGCGATACCTGCCCAACGGAAAGCCTTGTTTGACAAAATCTCCAAAATCAGGGTTGTGGAGACATTTGTCAATGAGGAAGGAGTGACCGTGTATACTACCGGAAATCTCACCAGTTTCGATGATGCTGTGACGTTACAGAACCAGGTAAGGCTCGAAGGAGTAAAAGATGCGTTTGTGATAGCCATGAAAGGTGGAAAAAGAGTACCTTTACCAAAATAAGTGAATGAGAGATGACTTCTGAAAAAACCAGTAAAGCGCATTCCGGGAAAACTGATGAATCAGTAGCTGATGAAAAAATGCTCATCCTCTACAACGATGACATTCATTCTTTTGATTATGTGATTGCCGCGCTTGTGGAGGTCTGTGATCATGAGTATTGTCAGGCATCCCAATGTGCCACCATTACCCACTACAAGGGTAAGTGTGACATTAAAAAGGGGGATCTTGCCAGGCTGAAACCAATGAAAGATGCGCTGATAGACAGGGAACTTTCTGTAACCATTGACTGATATGACCATTCTTACCATAATTTTTCTGATCCTTATCGGATTGTTGCTGCTTATCCTTGAATTTGCAGTTATTCCGGGGATAACCATTGCCGGACTTGGCGGGGTTGCCATGCTGATCGGGAGTGTTTATCTTGCGTTTACGGAGTATGGAACTCTGGCCGGTTTTCTGACCCTTCTGGTTGTCATTGTATCTGCACCGCTTATTTTTTACTATTTTTTTCAATCGAAAGCAGGGAAAAAGATGGTTCTCAACACCAATATTGACGGGAAAGTGGAGACCTTTAACGTGGAAAATGTAGGTATCGGCGACACAGGGATCACCCTGGGACGGTTGGCCCCATCGGGGAAGGTGAAGGTGAACGGGGAAACTGTGGATGCGCTGTCGACCGGATCGTTTATCGATCCCCATCAGCAGGTGAGAATTGTAAAAATATTACCCAATAAAATCATTGTTGAATTAATAAAAAATGAATGAAATGGTAGAATCTTTCGGAGTTTTCGGAATGATAGCCGGGATACTCGTCCTGCTTATCGTATTTTTATATTTTGTGCCGGTTGGTCTTTGGTTTTCAGCGCTGGTATCAGGAGTGCGGATCAGTCTGCTGCAACTCTTCCTGATGCGGTTCCGTAAAGTTCCCCCCGGAGTGATCGTCAGGGCTATGATCGAAGGCACCAAGGCCGGGATACCCCTGAACAGGAACGACCTGGAAGCCCATTATCTCGCGGGCGGACATGTGGCCAGTGTGGTGCATGCCCTGGTGTCGGCTTCCAAAGCCAATATCCAGCTTTCTTTCAACATGGCTACGGCCATTGATCTTGCAGGCCGCGACGTGTTTGAAGCAGTCCAGATGTCGGTGAATCCCAAGGTGATCAACACTCCCCCCGTGACCGCGGTGGCCAAGGACGGGATCCAGCTGATCGCCAAAGCAAGGGTAACTGTCAGGGCCAATATCCGCCAGTTGGTGGGAGGCGCCGGTGAAGAAACTGTTCTTGCCCGCGTGGGCGAGGGAATCGTTTCAAGTATCGGATCAGCCCATTCCCACAAGGAAGTACTCGAGAATCCCGACTTTATTTCCCGGACTGTCCTTGAAAAAGGATTGGATGCAGGTACCGCTTTCGAAATTCTTTCGATCGATATTGCCGACATTGACATCGGCAAGAACATCGGAGCAGGACTGCAGATGGACCAGGCAGAAGCAGACAAGAACATCGCCCAGGCCAAAGCTGAAGAACGCCGGGCCATGGCCGTGGCCCTTGAACAGGAAATGCGCGCCAAGGCTCAGGAAGCCCGTGCCAAGGTGATCGAAGCCGAAGCGCAGATACCCCTTGCCATTTCAGAAGCCTTCCGTACAGGAAACCTGGGTGTGATGGATTATATGAAGTACAAAAATATCATGGCCGACACCACCATGAGAGATTCCATCGCCACAGAGGAACAAAACCGGAAAAAGAAATAACCCAAATCTTTCCTTCAATAAAAGGCTGTCTGTTACAGGGCGGCCTTTTTTTATCCCTTGTCAAACCCGCTGATAACCAGTAATTTTTAAATTAATTAAAAAGTGGAAGCGGTCTTTCGAAAAAAATTGAAGGAACAATAAATGTTAAGTAAATATTAAAAAATGTTATTGAGCATGTTTTTGGGTCGCCAGAATTTGGAAAGAAGGGTTGAGTGGGCTATCTTTGTGACGGTTTTAGTTTCATAGGTTTAGGTTTGATTAGTTTTATTGGTTTAGTTAGGTGAAAAGAACGAGTGATGACTCGTTCTTTTTCTTTTTACCCCTGAACCTGTTGGATCCCTGCACTTTTCCTTTTAACTTTTGCCTTTTAACTTGTTCTCTCCCTGATTTCCACTCTTCTGATTTTTCCTGAAATTGTTTTGGGAAGTTCCTGTACGAACTCCACGATGCGGGGGTACTTATAGGGTGCCGTGCATTGTTTTACATGTTCCTGAATCTCTTTTTTCAGCGCATCGTTTCCCGGATAGTAATCAGATGCCAGCACAATGGTGGCTTTCACAACCTGACCCCTGATCTCATCGGGGGCAGCGGTTACGGCACATTCCACGACGGCAGGATGTTCCATCAGCGCGCTCTCCACTTCGAACGGTCCGATGCGGTAGCCTGAACTTTTAATTACATCGTCGAGCCGGCCCACAAACCAGTAATATCCGTCTTCATCTCTCCAGGCCAGATCCCCGGTATGGTAAATACCTTCTGACCAAACCGCTGCTGTTCTTTCCGCATCGCGGTAGTACCCGCTGAAAAGCCCGGGAGGAGGAATTTGGCCCGTCCGGATTACAATTTCTCCGGTTTCTCCTTCTTCGCAGGGTTTTCCGTCGGGATGGAGCAGCGTGATGTCGTACAATGGATTTGGCTTTCCCATCGAGCCGGGTTTGGGCTTCATCCATGGCCATGTAGCAATGGCCACCACCATTTCTGTCTGACCGAACCCTTCCATCAGTTTTAAGCCGGTAAGTTGATAAAACCGGTTGTATACCTCGGCATTAAGGGGTTCACCCGCCACTGTGCAGTATTGAAGGGACGAGAGGTCGAAGCCTGAAAAATCCTCCCTGATCAGGTATCTGTAAATGGTGGGAGGAGCGCAAAAAGAGGTGATCCTGTATTTGCCGATCAGCCGGAGCATATCGGAAGGGGTAAATTTCTCGTGGTCATACACAAATACGGCACAGCC
>CAYYJE010000023.1:0-3766 GCA_964472165.1 uncultured Prolixibacteraceae bacterium
GCCGCTTCAATGGGGAGTGTTCCTGATCCGCACATCGGATCCAGGAAGTCGGAGTCTCCTTTCCATCCGGAGAGGAGAATCATGCCTGCAGCGAGAACTTCACTCAGGGGCGCATCACCCTGGGCCTGCCGGTATCCGCGTTTGTGGAGCGATTCACCGGAGCTGTCGATGCTGATGGAGCAATTCTGACCGGTTACATGAACATGAAAAATGATGTCGGGCTCGGTTGTATCCACACTGGGCCTGTTGCCGGTCCGCTGACGGAACCGGTCGGCAATGGCATCCTTCAGTTTCAGGGAGGCAAACATCGAATTCCGGAACATTTCCGACTGGATGACGGTACTTTGGATGGCAAAGGTATCGTGAAGGTTCATGAATTGTTCCCATTTGATTTTCAGACAGTTGATGTAGAATTCATCCACGTTGGTGAAACTGAATGCATCAAGTTGCTTGAAAACCCTGAGCGCGGTGCGAAGCCGGTAATTGGCCCTGTAGATCATGGCCTTGTCGCCTTTGAAATGGACAGCCCTGTTCCCCGGCTCCACTTCCTTGCCCCCGATTTCCCTGATTTCGTCTGCAAGGACCTCTTCGAGTCCTTCCATGGTTTTTACGGTGATTGAAAAATTTTCCAAGTTTGATCGATTTGGTATGATGGTTAAATTCCGGCGCCGTTGGAGAAACTGTTCTCCCTGGGGCGGTCCTGAATCACTTTTGAATTGGGAGGCAGGCTTCTTGTCAACCAGACGTTACCCCCAATGACCGAATTTTTCCCGATGGTAACCCTCCCCAGAATGGTGGCTCCTGCATAGATGACCACGTTGTCTTCCACGATAGGATGGCGTGGAATCCCCTTCACCGGATTGCCGTTTTTATCCAGCTCAAAGCTTTTAGCCCCCAGTGTTACTCCCTGGTAGATCTTGACATGGTTTCCGATTATGCAGGTTGATCCGATTACCACACCAGTTCCGTGGTCAATCGCAAAAAATTCACCGATTTCTGCTCCCGGATGAATGTCAATTCCGGTTTCACTGTGTGCCATTTCTGCAATATACCGGGGGATCAGGGGTACGTTGAGTTCTGCCATCCGGTGGGCAATGCGGTAATTGGTGATAGCCCGGATGGCCGGGTAGCAGAAAATTACTTCCCCATAACTTTTGGCGGCAGGATCACCCAGATAGAGCGCCTTCACATCATTTACCATTTTCCGCCTGATTTCAGGGAGCGTCTGAATAAAGAGGGCCGCGGCTATTTTTGCCTTATCCCTGTGGTTTTCAACTTTGTTGATCGTTGGGTCTGCGCATTCGAAGCACATGCCTGCCAGAATTTCCCTCGACAAGATGTCGTAGAGCTCATCCAGGTAAACTCCCATATAATGCTGGGTTGTCTGAGGCCTTAACGAGGTGTCGCCAAAGTAGCCGGGGAAAATGATTTCGCGGACCAGGTCAATCACCCTCCCCAGTTTTTGGATGCTGGGCAGAGGTTCTCCCTGCCGGTGTTCATGGCATACCATGTTAAAAGATTCGGGATCCGAAAGGTTTTGGATCGTCTCCTGAAAATTGCCGGGTAGGATGGATTCATTCATTCTTTTCGTGATTAAAAAGGGGAGTACTCAGGTATCTTTCTCCGGTATCGCAAACAATAAAAACAATGGTTTTGCCTTTGTTTTCCGGTTTTTTTGCAACTTCCAGCGCGGCATAACAGTTGGCTCCGGAGGAGATTCCCGCCAGAATTCCTTCCTGGACGGCCAGTTTTCGGGCGTATTCAAATGCTTTGTCGTCAGGAACCCGGAATACTTCGTCGTAAATTGCTGTGTCGATCACATCCGGCACGAATCCGGGCCCGATTCCCTGGATCTTGTGTTTACCCGCCTTTCCGCCTGAAAGTACGGGAGAGCCTGCGGGTTCAACCACAATGCTGTGGAGCAGTGGATTTTTCTCTTTCAGGTATGCAGTAACTCCGGTAATGGTTCCTCCGGTTCCTGCACCTGCCACGAAAATGTTTACTTTTCCGCCCGTATCTTCCCAGATTTCCGGTCCTGTGGTCTGCCAGTGCATAAGGGCATTGGCCGGATTGCTGAATTGCATGGGGATGAACGATTTGGCGTGTGCCGATGCCAATTCCTTGGCCCTGGCAATGGCCTCTGTCATTCCTCCGGCAGCAGGCGTGAGAACAACTGTGGCCCCATAGGCGCCAATGAGAATCCTCCTTTCCATGGATGCGCTTTCGGGCATAACGATGGTCAGAGAATATCCCTTTACAGCACAAACCATAGCCAGTCCAATGCCAGTATTGCCACTGGTGGGTTCCACGATGAAGGTTTCCCTGTCGACCAGTCCCGCTGCTTCTGCGGCTTCAATCATGGCTCTGGCAAGCCTGTCCTTTACCGATCCGCCCGGATTCATCGATTCCAACTTGGCTAAAAGTGTAGCACCGGTTCCCTCTGCCAGCCGGTTTAGCCTTACCAAAGGAGTTTTTCCAATCAGTCTGGTAATATCCTGTGAGATATTCATCTGTCTATATTCTGGTTTAAAAAAAATAAAGTTAACGCATGTGGTGAAAAAATCATAGCCATTCCCTGATTATTTGCAGTGCATGCTGTAATCTTTTCTCACCGTGGCCTGTGACAGTCCGGAAGTTAAATCCGTAATTCAGCAGATTTTCCCGGTATTTCCCGGAAAGGATGTTCCTCATCTCCCCGCCGTTTTCCCTCAGAGGGTCTGCTTCCCAGGGCAGGTCGGTATCACAAAGCAGAAAGAGCCCAACAGGAGCCGACACAATTGCTTCATGAATCCAGAAAGGTGCTTCTCCGTAAACTACCTCAAACCAAACTTTGGTGATGATAAGCCAGGTGTCAAAGATAACCAGACCGGTGTTCATGGTAAGGGCTGATTCCATCTGTCTTTTCTGAACGATGGCAATTTTTTCCACATCTTCACGGGTATAGTGAACGCCCGATTTCTCCAGGTATTCACGGGCGTATTCCGGAAATAAGGGTGCTGAAAACCAGGCACCCAATTGCCGGGTCAGTTCCGATTTCCCGGTTGATTCAGCCCCAGTGACTACAATAATGCGGGGTTGTTTAATTGCGAACATATTCCGGTTTTTGGACTGATTTTTTCCATTCGAGGTACCCGTAAACCGCAAGTATGGTGTATACCAGATAGAGAATGGCAGTCGGGTACAATCCTCTGTAAAGATAGAGGCCGGCGGCAGCAAGGTCCGCCACAATCCATACAATCCAGTTGAACAATATTTTGCGGGCAAGCATCCAGGTGGCTACAATACTCAGTGAAGTAGTCACCGCATCCATAAATGGTACCGGTGAATCGGTGAAGGCCGACAAAATGTAATATATCAGCCCGATAAGGGGAATTACAAGCGCACCCAGCTTCGTTCCCTCCGAAGTTGTCAGTCTGCTGACAGGCAACTGTCCGGATGGATTGTCCCGTTTCCCTTTCAGCCAGTAATACCACCCGTAAATTCCCATTCCCACATAGTAGAATTGCAAAAGGGTGTTGGCATAAAACCGGGCTTCGAAAAACACGATCACATACAGGATGGAAGAGGCCACTCCCACAGGCCAGGTGAAGATATTCTGCCTGACAGAAAGGATAATATAAACCAGTCCCAGGAAGGCTCCCAGAAATTCTGTAAGATTGGAGGATAGCCATGTTGTCACCGTCTCAACCATCGGCCGGGCTTATTCAGCAGGGATTAAAAGCTGTTTGAAACTCTTTGGGTTATTGATCAGGTCAAGTGCTTTCAG
>CAYYJE010000023.1:3866-21918 GCA_964472165.1 uncultured Prolixibacteraceae bacterium
GGTTTTGTATTTCAGGGAGTCGGGAAAACTGATGCTGTCGGCATGAAACATTTCTCCATTCTCCATCCGTTTCTGGTAATCGGTGCGGTAATCTTCAATTCCATCCTCATAGGGTTTCTGGATACACCTGCCACTTGGGGTATAGTAATGGGCAGTAGTCAGCCTGACCATCGATCCGTCGGTCAGGTTAAAGGGTTGCTGAACAAGTCCTTTCCCATATGACCTGCGCCCGACGATTACTCCACGGTCCCAGTCCTGGACAGCGCCAGCCACAATCTCACTGGCCGAGGCGGATCCTTCATTGATCAGAATGATGAGTTTTCCCTCTTCAAAAGAGCCGCTGTTGGTAGCCAGGTAGGCTTTCTTAGGATTGTTCTTTCCTTCGGTATAGACAATCAGCCTGTTGGCGGGAAGAAATTCTTCCACAAGGTTTGTGGCTGCATTCAGATAGCCTCCTCCGTTATTCCGGAGATCAAGTACCAGGTTTTTGAGTTTTTCTTTTTTCAGTGCGACCATGGCGGTATTGAATTCCTCCATTGTGGTAGCCGAGAAACGGTTTAATTTTATATAACCCGTTTCTTTGTCAAGCATATAAGCCGCATCGAGGCTGTTAATAGGGATTTTGTCGCGAATGATGGAAAAATCAAGCAGTTCCTTTTGAAATTTCCGTTGAATCTTCAGTTCCACTTTGGTGCCTTTCTCTCCCCGGAGCTTTTCAAACACATCGTTATTGGTCAATCCAATGCCTGCTACTTTAACGCCATCGATAAACAGGATCCGGTCACCCGCCAGTAATCCCGTTTTTTCAGAAGGGCCTCCAGGCACGGTGGAGGTCACCAGCAAAGTATCCTTGAAAATGTTGAAGGATATCCCGATCCCCTCAAAATTACCTTTCAGTGGCTCGTTCATTTTGTCCACCTCTTCCTTGGAGATATAGACAGAATGAGGATCGAGTTCCTGAAGCATGGATACAATGGCTTTTTCAGTAAGTTTATTGATGTTGGTAGTATCTACGTAATAGGATTCGACCAGCCGGAGCAGTCTGCCGAATTTCAGGGTATTATCCTGCGATTTCTGGGAAAAGGCTGTAAAAAGGGTGGTCAGAAACAGGAAGATCCCGATGGCCAGTGATTTACAGAAGAAACTTTTCATTTTTCGTGTTTTTATAGTTATTATCACCGGTAAACTGCCGGCATCCGATTCTGACAGCTTTCTCAGCGAATATCATGCCAACCGTTAAATCCTTGTGACTGCAGTTATTCCCACTCGATGGTGGCCGGGGGTTTGGAACTGATGTCATACACGACCCTGTTGATACCTTTAACCTTGTTAATGATTTCGTTCGACATTTTTGCGAGGAATTCATAAGGAAGGTGTACCCAGTCGGCTGTCATGGCATCGGTGGAAGAGACTGCGCGGAGGACCACGCAATTTTCATAGGTGCGTTCGTCACCCATAACCCCGACTGATTGCACAGGTAGCAAGATGACCCCTGCCTGCCATACCTTGTCGTAAAGTCCCCACTCTTTTAATCCATGGGTATAAATGGCATCGGCTTCCTGGAGCATCGTCACTTTTTCAGGAGTCACATCCCCGAGAATCCTGATTCCAAGTCCTGGTCCCGGGAAAGGATGGCGCCCAAGCAACTCCTGTTTTAGACCCAGGGCATTCCCCACGCGTCTGACCTCATCTTTGAAGAGTGTGCGAAGAGGCTCCACAATTTTAAGTTTCATCTTATCAGGCAACCCTCCCACATTGTGATGCGACTTAATGGTGGCTGAAGGTCCGTTGACCGATACCGATTCAATCACGTCGGGATAAATGGTCCCCTGAGCAAGCCATTTTACATCCTCAATCTTGTGTGCTTCGGCATCAAATACCTCAATGAAATTCCGGCCGATAATTTTTCGTTTTTCTTCGGGGTCGGTAATTCCTGCCAGATCCTTGTAAAATTTCTCACGGGCATCAATTCCGGATACATTCAGTCCCATGTCGCTGTAAGAGGCCATTACCTGTTCAAACTCATTTTTACGCAGGAGCCCGTGATCCACAAAAATGCAGGTCAGGTTTTTCCCAATGGCTTTGTGAAGCAACAGTCCGGCCACAGAAGAGTCCACCCCTCCGGACAACCCCAGGACAACCTTGTCGTTTCCCAGTTTTTGCTGCAATTCGTTCACGGTACTTTCGATGAACGATTCCGGGGTCCATTCGTTTCTGCAACCGCAAATTCCGTGGACAAAATTACCAAGAAGCTGGGTGCCATGGGTGGTATGAAAAACTTCTGGGTGGAACTGAATCCCCCAGCTTTGCTCTGCATCGATTTTGAATCCGGCGTAACGGACATCTTCAGTGGATGCAATGGTGCGGTAACCGCCGGGTAGCTTCACAATGGTATCGCCATGTGACATCCATACCTGTGTATGCGGGGGAATGCCCCTGAAAAGGAGACACTCAGGGTCGGTAAAATCAAGTTTTGCCCTGCCGTATTCTCTGGAATCGGATGCGGCTACTTCCCCGCCGTAGTAATGAACCAGGTATTGGGCGCCATAGCACACCCCCAGCAGGGGTATTTTCCCTTTGATGTCTGAAAGTTCGGGTAGGGGGGCTAATGGATCGCGTACTGAAAACGGACTTCCCGAGAGGATTACTCCTTTTACGGTTTCGTCTGCTTCCGGCACGTGGTTGAAAGGGTGGATTTCACAGTATACATTGAGCTCGCGGACGCGACGGCCAATCAATTGGGTGTATTGCGATCCGAAGTCCAGAATCAAGATTTTTTCCTGCATTTTCGCCTGAGTAATGAATTGCACAAATATATCTCAACAGGTCATAACTACAAAAATTTTCATCCCTATCCGGTACGGATTTAACCTGGAATACGTTTTAGAGAAATCAGCGTTCAAAATCGCAGGGCTATCCATTGAAATTTATAATTGTTACTTTTGTCCGTTATTTGTAGCAATATTAAACTGTCCTAAATTGATCAGAGTGAATAATCGTACTTTACTTATCCTTGTTCTTTGGATCAGCGCCATTCTTCCCATTCATGCACAGGGACCTGAGGACAATGAGCGGATTGTGGAGGGAGGCAAAACCTTCCTTGTACATTCAGTCAAAGCAGGCGAAACATTGTATTCAATCGGGAGATTCTACAATGTGGACAGGGAAGTGATTGTCAGTCACAACCCACAGGCTGCAAATGGTCTGAAAACCGGGGAGAAACTGAAAATCCCCGTGAAAAGCGAAGTGGCGGAAATCTCTCTTCCTTCCGGGGACAAAGGTGAGGTAAGCATCGTCCTGCACAAGGTTCAGCGTAAAGAGACTTTTTATTTTATCTCCCGGAAATATGGAATCACCATTGACGACATTCTGGCGTATAATCCGGGAGTGTCTCAGTTGAAAAGGGGTGATACCCTGCGGATTCCCCAATGGGGAAAAAGCATGACGCAACCGGTACTGCAAAATGAAGAGCAACCTCTGAAGTCGGGGACCTCTGTTACACATTGGGTTCAGCCGGGAGAAACACTGTATTCAATTTCCAGAAAATATGGAGTTTCAGTGGCTTCAATCCTTGACGAAAATCCTGATTCACAGAAATTAAAGCCCGGGATGAGGTTGACCATTTCAGCCGGCAACGACAAAAGTGCTGTTTCGGCAAAGACCACAGATAGGTTTATTGAGCATACCATCGTCCGGGGGGAGACGCTGTATGCGGTGTGTAAAAAGTACGGGGTTACTGCTGAACGGTTGTTAGAGTTGAATCCCGGACTGAATAAAACCTTCAAGGCTGGCAATGTAATCCTTATACCTGAAAAAGTCACTGAACCTGAAAAAGTCATTGTGGATGATGAAACCACTTTGGTGAGGCATGTGGTTATCCATGGCGAAACCTTGTACAGTCTTTCGAAACATTATCACGTAGAAATATCCGATATTATCCGGAATAATCCGGTTTTGGAATCCAGAACTCCGAGGCTGGGCGATACTTTGCTCATTGTCAATGCCACAATTGATGTGGACCCGGTGGAGGAAGAGCGTAAGATAGCCCGTTCAGAAGCCGATTGTATGGAGGTGAAGCGGAATCCGTCGGGGAGAGGCAGCATCCGTATAGCCCTGCTGTTGCCCATCATGCTGGAAACCAATCTTTATCTGAACTCAGAATTTCGCTCCGTGAAAAAAAGTGAAGAGCCGGATTCTGAGGCGGTAGAGGGCGAAACGATGTCCACCCAAAAAGAAACGTTTATCCAGTTTCATGGAAACAGCGAAAATTTCATTCATTTTTATGAAGGGGCGCTGCTCGCAGTGGATTCTCTGCGCGCAGGCGGAGTGAAGGTGGATCTGGATGTATACGATACAGAACAGAAAACATCGAAAGTCTCTTCACTCGTATCTTCAGGAGTGCTTGACCAGGCTGACCTTATCATTGGCCCTGTGTTTCCCGATCAGCAGAAGGCGATTTCTGCATTTGCCTCAGGGAAAGGAATCCCGGTCATTTCACCGCTTTCGGCTTCCGATGAGTTCACTCAGAAAAATCCATTGTTTTTTCAGATTAATCCGCCCAGGGAGTTCATTGCCCGGAAGAGAGCCGGTTATGTAATTTCTGCTTTCATAAACAGCAATGTTTTGGTGCTAAAGACAAACAGCGGATCTGCAGATGCGGAGAGTGAAGCCGGCTATCTGAACGATGAGCTCCGGGAAAAAGGCGGGCTTGCTCAGGGTACCACTGTCAGGATCATCGACTATCAACAGGAGGGATTTTCCGGATTGAAAAGTTCATTATCCAAAGACCGGAAAAATGTGGTGGTAATTCCTTCTGACAAAGAAGCAGAAGTGAGTGTGGCTGTCTCCAATATCAAAGCACTTGCTTCGGAATTTGACATTACACTGGTCGGGTCCAACCGGTTCCCGCAATTTGACAGCATCAATCCCGATCATTTCCACCAAGGAAAACTGGAGTTTCTCACGCCTTACTGGCCTGATTTTTCAAGGCCTGTGGTCCGGTCGTTCGTAAATAAATTCCGCACCTATTTTAAAGCCGAACCCAACCAGTTTAGCATGCAGGGGTATGATGTGGTCTTCTTTTTTGCCAAAGCCATGCACGACTTTGGCCCCGATTGCGTAAACTGCGTCTCCTTTACCAATGCCGAACTGGTGCAGGGTAACTATCACTTTGAACGGTTAAGTCCCGGTGGCTACCTCAACGATGGTTTGCATGTGATCCAATACACTCCCCACTACCAGGTAGTCAGGAAGAAAGGACTTCACGACTGAGGCGGGCTACATACCCATTTCATGAAATGATTTTTTGATTCGGTCGAGGGCATCGGTCATCTGTTCCTCATTGATGACCAGCGGAGGCGTAAAACGGATAATGTGCTGGTGCGTAGGTTTCGCGATCACCCCGTTTTCTTTCATTTTCAGGCATATATCCCAAGCGCTGTATGTATGATCCGGCTTGATTACAACCGCATTGAGAAGGCCTTTCCCTCTGACAGTTTCAATCATGGGAGAATGAACAGCCTCCATTTCACGTCTGAAGATTTCACCCAGTTTCTCTGCATTTTCAGCAAGTTTCTCCTCTTTAATCACATTCAGGGCAGCCATTGACACTGCTGCAGCAATGGGATTTCCCCCATATGTACTGCCATGTTCACCAGGCTTGATGGTAAGCATGATTTCATTATCGGCAAGTACACACGATACCGGGAATGTGCCTCCCGAGAGTGCTTTCCCCAAAACGAGAATGTCAGGCCTCACGTTTTCGTGGTCACAGGCAAGCATTTTGCCTGTTCTGGCAAGTCCGGTTTGGACTTCGTCGGCGATAAAGAGGACCTTGTGTTTTTTACAAAGGGCTGCTGCATGGGCAAGGTATCCGTCTTCGGGTACGTAAACTCCAGCTTCAGCCTGGATTGGTTCCACGAGGAATCCTGCTACATCGGGATCTTTCAGCGTGTTTTCCAGTACTTCCAGGTTGTTGTAAGGGATGTTGAGAAAACCGGGGGTGAAAGGCCCGTAGTCGTTGTAGGCATCGGGATCGGACGACATCGATACGATCGTAATGGTTCTGCCGTGGAAATTGCCGTTGCACACGACGATTTTTGCCTGGTTGCGGGGAACACCCTTCACTTTGTATGCCCATTTGCGGCACAGTTTCAGGGCAGTCTCATCCGCTTCAGCCCCCGAATTCATGGGAAGCATACGGTCGTACCCGAACATACGGGTCATGTACTCCTCCCATTCACCCAGAATGCTGTTGTAAAAGGCCCTGGAGGTAAGCGTGAGTTTGGCAGCCTGTTCAGTCATAGCCCTGATAATCCTCGGGTGACAATGACCCTGGTTGACGGCAGAGTAGGCAGCCAGAAAATCGTAGTACCTTATGCCTTCCACATCCCAGACATACACTCCTTCCCCCCGTTCCAAAACCACCGGGAGCGGATGGTAATTGTGGGCTCCGAAAAGTTCTTCCCTTTTGATATAATCAGCTGATTTCATCTTTTCCATGGTTCAGTATTATTAAAATTTATGATGCAGATTTACGACTTTCAGGGCGGTTCAGAAAAGACATTTGTCACCATGCAACATGTTTTATAATATCCTTTTATTTTACGAATCTGACAATCAGGGCTTCTGCAGCCAGGAACAGGAGCGCCAAAGCCAGAAACCATTGCCAGAGTTTTTTTCCGTTCTGAATTTCTTTAAAAATTTCGGTGAAATTTCTCTCCTCACCCGCAATCACATGGTATTGTTTCAGGTTATATTTCTCAATCTCTGATTTCAACTCCGGAACTCCGGAGAATTTTGTCAGCGACTCCTTCCGGTTGTGGTTCATGGAGAGGGTGGCCAGCATCCCGTCGTTCGATTTGACCAGGTAGTGGCCTGCCGAGGCGAAAAAATCTGAAAGGTGAATCCTGAAACGGTTCCCTTCTCCGGATGTTACCTCCGGAATAAATTCCTTTTCTGTTTCTGAGGCTGATACAGTGACGGACAATGGTCCGGAGGTGTGTTGGCGTAAAAGAGAGGCAAAGAGGTCGTTCCCGATAGAGTAGGCGACCTTCTGGCGGGGAAGACTGTTGATTGCAAGCCCGTATAGTGCAGGCACAAATAAAATATCGCGGGCAAATTCTTCATTCCGTGCTGACAACGGAAAACTGAAAACAGCCAGGTTCCCATCTCCCGACGCCTGTATTGAAACAGCCTTTGCCCCGTTCCGGAACCAGAGTAACCTTGCTTCAGGAATCCGGACATCTTCACTGAAAACAAAATTGCCCCGGATCATCGGGAATTCAGTCTCATCGGATGTGTTGCTGAAAACCTGGTCGAAAACAGGATGGGTCCATTCGATTCCTGAAATTTCACGGCGGGTGGTATCCAGACCCAAGATACGGTTGGCATTCATCACTCCCAGAAAATTATTGTAACTTTCAATATGTCCTTCGTAATCCGGAAAAAAAACGACTGTTGTTCCGTTTGACATGCTCTTTTTTAACTCATTGATCAATCCGGAGCTGATCTCACGGAGATTCAACAGAAAAATGGTGTTGTATTGACTAAGTCCGCTTACCTGCAAACTGCCAGCCTGTGATTCTTCGTAACGGATATAGTCGTCGTTCCCGAAAAGTGCCCTGAGGTAGAGGAGTCCTGTCTTCCCGTTTCCAAGGTTGTCGGTTATCGCAAGGGCGCGGAGGTAAGGCTCAACCTTATAGCTCAAAAAGAAGGTGTTGTCGTGAACGATCGGAAAATCGGTGATTTCGGCATGACCGGTCTGAAATCCACTCCGCAGGTTGACGTATTTCAATTCAACCACTTCTTCTCCGCCGGATTCAATGTTGAAATTACCGATTGCTTTCAGACTGTCGTTCAGGAAAAATTTCACGGGAAGATTCTGGTAAGCATCTTCTGACGTATTTGCGATCCTTACCTTCAGTCTTTCCTCCTGACCCACCTTATGCGCAGGAAAATCCATCCAGCATGAGTCGATATACAAATTTCCGGTGTTTGCAGGTGTCAGGGGGAGCAGATATGCTGAAAGCGTACTGTCGGGGACGAAATTTTTAAAATCAACACTCCCGGTCTGAAAATCACTCAGATAAAACAGGGTGACTGCTTCATTCTTCACCCCGTACGAGCCGGGATTTGCAAGCAGGTTGTGGATGGCTGAGAGGGGGAGTGACCGTGCGGACAAACCTGTTTCACTAACCTGTGTGATGAACTGCTCCTTGTTGAAAAAATGGCGGTGTGCCGGGTTCATGTCGTTTGTGACTAACCTGAAGCGGGTTCCCTCCGGGAAGGCTGATACAATCTCCACAGCTTTATTCCTTGCCGCCTCAAGCAGTTGTCCCTCAGCTGACTGGCCATTCATGCTGAACGAGTTGTCGATGTATACAGCCACATCGCGGCCTGTAAGCCGGTTATCCTGGTCGCCGGAAGGAAGGTAAGGCTGCGCAAATGTGAAAACCAGACAAACCACGGCAAGAATGCGCGATGCCAGGAGAAGGAGGTTCCTGAGCCTCGATTTTTTTGTGGACTCCTTTTTGATATTCTTCAGGTAACTGACATTGCTGAAATACACCGTGGTATATCGCCTGAAACTGAACAGATGGATCAGTATCGGTATGAGGAGCGTAAAAAGGGCAAATAAAAATGTGGGATAGAGGAATTTCATACTTTCTTGCTGACAACATCCTGTGAATCGATGACAAAAATAGCATTTTCTTTTTGCACGGTATCTGTCCACATCGCCGTTTCAATCCATAGCTGGCAGGGAATATTTCTGAAAATCCCCCTTCTTCCTGAACAGAAGAGGCTTTGCAACGACGGGATATGGTCAAGTGATTAAATTTTACTGTATATTCGTCAATGAACCGGAAAGGGTCGGTTTCCGTTTCAGAAGGACATATATTTGAACCATGGCAGATAGTGTATATTCCATCAGGGATTTGGAGATGCTCTCGGGAGTAAAGGCCCATACCATCAGGATCTGGGAAAAACGATATCATTTGCTCAATCCTCTGCGGACTGATACCAATATCAGGTTTTACACCGATACCGACCTGCGGAGGATGATCAATGTGGCTGCTTTAATCAGACGGGGATTTAAAATATCAAAGATCGCAGGGAAAAGTGACCGGGAATTGCGCGAACTGCTCCTAATGCAGATGGATTCAACCGGAGCTGATGAGGGCGATGTGATAAATCAGATGGTTGACCATATGCTCCACTTCGACGGAACCTCCTTTTCCGGATTACTGGAGAGTATGATCCAGAGTTTCGGCTTCAGTAATGCGACAATCCGGTATGTCTTCCCCTTTATGCAGAAGGTTGGTCTTTTTTGGCAGGTGGGAACCATTGCTCCTGCTCATGAACATTTCGTGTCGCATCTTATCCGCCGTAAATTTCTGGTTGAACTTGACAGACCCTTTACCGGGCCAGCAGGGAAAACCATACTTTTTTTTCTTCATGAAAATGAAATGCATGATCTCTCCTTGCTATTTTATGCCATTACGGCCAAAAATCTGGGATTCTATCCCCTGTACCTTGGGCAGAATGTACCTTTGGACGACCTTGAAAATCTGAAAAATTTAAGTTCATTGCGGTATATTTTTACAGTTTTTACCCACTCCCTGGAAAAATCAGAGCTGGAGCAGTTGTTGCAGCGGATTTCACGGATACTGCCGGGAAGGCCATGCCTGGTTACAGGTCACCAGTTACGGCACCACCTTCCGCATCTCCCCGATGGATTTACCGAAATAGAAAATCCCGGAGAGTTTATAAAAATTTTGGAAAGGGGTTGAAGCAGTTTGGTCAGTCACCCGTTTCGTGTTATTTTCGAAAAAAATAAAATATGAATTACAAGGCGTTTCATAAACTGTCGTATGGCTTATACATTGTAACCTCCATCTCGGAAGGAGTCAAAGCAGGATACATTGCCAACACTGTTTTTCAGGTAACCTCCTCCCCGCCGATGCTGGCGATAAGCTGTCACAAAGGGAACGACACCCTGCAGGTAATCCTTGACAGCGGAATTTTCGCCGTGTCGGTGCTGAGACAGGAGGCAAGCACCACCCTTATCGGCGAATTCGGATTTATGTCCAGCAGTGAGTTTGACAAGTTTGCCAAAGTTAAAACCGAAGCCAGATTGACCGGCGCCCCGGTTGTGTTAGACGATTGCGTAGCCTGGTTTGATTGCCGTGTAGTGCAGACAGTGGACTGCGGAAGCCACCTGCTGGTCGTGGGTGAAGTGTCAGACAGCGGACTTCTCTCGGAAGAGGCCCCATTGACTTATGCCTGGTACCGCGAAAAATATAAAATGCTCTCCCCACGGAATTCACCTACTTTCATTGAAAAATCCAAACTTGAGGAGGATGACATTCCGGTTCCTGCGGTGGAAACTTCAAAACCGGAATTTTCGGACCCTGACGATGCGGAGCCTTATATTTGTGCCATTTGCGGATATGTGTACCGTCCGGAGGATGGCGATCCTTCGGCAGATATCCTTCCGGGAACTCCTTTTACTGATCTTCCTGAAACGTACAGATGCCCTTTGTGCAATGCAGGCAAGGACTATTTCAAGCCCATGTTTTGATACCGGACGGTAAACAGGCTCTTTCCCTTAAAGCGTTTTGTGAGTTCCGTCACAGAATGGTTTATTGCCGGTCTGTTTGCAATTGCATAACCAGACATCTTTCTTTTCATCGATGGTGAAAGCTACCGGTGCAATCCCGGTTCCCTTGTGGGCTCCGCTGCAAAAAGGCTGGTTGGTACTGCGACCGCAGGCGCACCAATAATAGGTTCCGGGCTCCAGTGTAACTTTTGCCGGTTTTTTGTCGAAAATTTCGGGTTTATCCATAATTCCAATGAAGTATTCGTTAATTTTTAATCGGGTGATTCCCGTCGCTGAAGATACAAATTTTTCCGGTAAATTTTGAATTTTAGTTTCCTGAAGATTACTGTATCCGCTAATTCACTAATTTGGAGCGATCTGCCGAAGGTCACCTGACACAGATCATCGAATTCATAAATTTTTATTCCTATGCGTAAATTACATCTTTTATTAACCGGGCTCGGATGCCTCCTTTTTTCGGGTTTGCAGGCAGCTGATCCCCTCCGGGTATATGTCGGGGCTTTTACGTCGGAAGGTGCCGAAGGGATCACACTCTGCACTTTTAATCAGGAAACCGGCGATTTGGTGCTGAACCGTGTTTTCAAGGGTATCGACAATCCTAATTTTTTACGGAAGTCTCCTGATGAGAAAACCCTTTATGTGGTGAGCCGGGGACCGCGGAGTGTGGATCCATCAGGAGGTGCCGTGTCGGCTTACCGTATCGGCGGGAACGGCGACCTCTTTTTCCTGAATAAGCAGTCGTCGCAGGGAGAGGATCCTTGTTATGTGGACGTCTCCTGGGATGGCAAACAAGTGGTTGTGGCCAACTACGGGGGTGGATCGGTGGCTCTCTTTCCGGTTGCAGATGACGGGGCGTTGCTCCCGGCTTCTTCAGTGGTCAGACACCAGGGATCGGGGCTTCATAAAGCACGGCAAAGCAGGCCATTTGCCCACTCGATCCGGTTCGCGGCTGACGGTAAACTGATTTATGCCGCTGACCTGGGGGCTGACAAGTTGTTCATCTATACCATTCATGCGGGCCAGAATATGCTGGTGCCCTCTTCCCAGCCATTTGTTTCTCTGCCTCCGGGTTCAGGTCCCCGCCATTTTACATTTTCGGCTGACGGGAACTTCTGTTACGTGGTCAATGAATTGGCCTCTACTGTGACGGTAATGCGCAGCCATGAGGGGGTGATGACCGAAATTCAGACCTTGTCTGCCCTGCCGGAAGGATATTCTGAAGTGAGTTATTGTGCCGACATTCACCTGTCGTCCGACGGCAAATATGTGTATGCTTCCAACCGGGGTCACAACTCCATTGCTGTTTTCCTCCGTGAAGAGTCGGGTAAACTGGTTCTTCAGAAGACGGTTTCCACGGAAGGTAACTGGCCACGTAATTTTGGGATCGATCCATCAGGGAAATATATGCTGGTGGCCAATCAGCGAAGCCACAATATTGCCATTTTCAGGATGGAACAGGGTGTTCCCGTATTTACGGGTAAAGAACTGGCTACTCCGGCGCCGGTGTGTATCGAGTTTCTTTAAGGTGAAGGGGAGGTGCTTTCGTGGCGATCGGCCAGATTGAAGCTGAGGTAAGATTAAGGTCCGCTTTTTTACATTATCTTTGCCCACCGGATTTTTTTCAATCATAAGATGTCAGAAATAATACTGAATACGATCCCTGAAGCGATTGAAGCCATCAGACACGGCGAAATGGTGGTGGTGGTGGACGATGAAGACCGTGAAAATGAAGGTGATCTGATTACTTCGTCGGAACTGATTACCCCTGATAAGATCAATTTCATGGCCATACACGGAAGGGGGCTTATCTGTGTGGCTTTAACGGAAAAACGTTGTGAAGAGCTTGAGTTGCACATGATGGTGGGACAGAACACCTCCTTTCATGAAACCCAGTTTACGGTATCGGTCGATGCCATTCAGCCGGGAGTAACCACGGGAATCTCGGCCCACGACAGGGCTGTCACGATCAAGGCTTTGGTCGACCGGTCCACAAAGCCTGAGGAGCTGGGTCGTCCGGGTCATGTTTTCCCGCTGAAAGCCAAAGGCAGGGGGGTATTGCGTCGCGCAGGGCACACAGAGGCCGCAGTAGACCTGAACAGACTGGCAGGATTATATCCGTCAGGTGTTCTGGTAGAAGTGATGAACGACGACGGCACCATGGCCCGCCTTCCCCAGCTGATGGAGATAGCCACCCGCTTTAACCTGAAAATCATTACCATCAAGGACCTGATTGCCTACCGTTTACAGAAAGAAAGCCTGATCAGACGGGGTGAAGAAGTAGAACTTCCTACCCGGTTCGGCCAATTCCGCATAATTCCTTACCAGCAAAAAAGCAATGGGTTGGAACACATAGCCCTGATCAAGGGAACCTGGGAACCTGATGAGCCCATCCATGTGAGGGTTCATTCATCGTGCATGACCGGCGACATATTCGGATCGCTCCGCTGTGAGTGCGGTGATCAGCTCCATAAAGCCATGGAGATCATTGACCAAAAAGGGAAAGGAGTTATCGTCTACATCATGCAGGAAGGACGCGGCATCGGATTACTGAATAAAATTGCGGCTTACAAGCTACAGGATCAGGGCTATGATACCGTGGATGCCAACATTCATCTGGGATTTAAACCCGACGAAAGGGATTACGGGGTCGGCGCCCAGATTCTCAGAGACCTGGGTGTAACCAGGATGATCCTGATGACCAATAATCCGGTCAAACGGGTCGGATTGGAAGCCTACGGGCTGAAAGTGGACAACGTGGTTCCTCTGGAAGTGGAACCCAACCATTACAACCAGCGTTACCTGAAAACAAAGCGCGACCGTCTGGGGCATACCCTTCGCGGTTTTCACTACGACGAAGAAGAGTAACGAGGGATAAACTGCATGACCTACTACGCGGATGACATCGAATATGGCGGCGATGCCTTGAAAGAGGGCAGTGACTACTACCTCTCTCCAGAAGGATACAGGGTGATGACCGAAGCGTATCTGACCCGGAGAGGTTACTGCTGTGCCAACGGTTGCCGTCATTGCCCGTACTGGCCAAAAGCCACCAAGGGGAACACCCGCCTGAGAAAAGAAAATTAGCTCAGAAAAAGTGCAGGGGAAGCCAGGCCTGATTTCTGGAATATTTCAGTAACACTCTTCCTTAAGGAGGTAATGGGATACATATTTGCTGACTCCTTTCTCCAGTTCAACAAAGGGGCGTGTGTATCCGATTTTCCGCAACTTCTGAATGTCTGCTTCAGTGAAATACTGGTAACGGCTCATCAGATCGCCGGGCGGGTCTACAAATTCAATCTCAGGATCCTTTTTCATGCTTTCGAAGACTGCATGGGTCAGATCAAGATAGGACCGGGCTTTGCCGGTGCCCACATTGTAAATGCCCGGGTGCTTCTGATTTTCCAGGAAGAAGAGCAACACTTCGGATATATCATCCACATACACAAAGTCACGCTTCTGCTCTCCATCAGGAATGTCCTCCCGTTGTGACTTGAAGAGTTTCATACCCCCCGTTTCCATGATGGTCTGAAAGGCATGAAGGACAACCGAGGCCATACGACCTTTGTGGTATTCATTCGGACCGTAGACATTGAAAAATTTGAGTCCTGCCCAAAACTGAGGGCTCTTTTTTTGATTCAGCACCCAGACGTCAAAATCGTGTTTCGACCAGGCATAAAGATTCAGGGGTTTCAAACGGCTGATATTCTGGTGCGCATCGGAGAAGCCTCTCTCACCGTTCCCATAAGTGGCAGCCGACGAAGCATATACAATTGGAACACGGTATTCCGTGCACGCTTTCCACATCTGTTGGGAATACCTGAGATTGAGATTGGTATAGCTTTCCGGCTCCTGTCCGATGGTATCGGTCCGGGCACCCAGGTGGAAAACCATTTCCACATTGCCCCTTTGTGCGTCAAACCAGGAAAAGAATTCATCCCGGTCGACAAGTTGGGAATAAGCTTTGGACTGGAAATTGCGCTCTTTCAAGGCATCATCATAACGATCGACCAACACCAGGTTGGTAAACCCGGCATGATTCAGTTTCCCGACAAAATAACTGCCGATAAAACCTGCGGCACCTGTAACAACGATCATTATTATATCAAGTTTGGTTCAGGACTGGGCATTCATGTTCTCCAAAAAAGATCGTTCATTATCCATAACTACGGTTAAAGACAATTATTGTTTAATGGGAATTTTTTTTAACTGCCAGCCATGAAATTTTGAGGTTCTTTTTCAATTACTCCTTTCTGAAAGGCTTTCCGGAACAACATGGTCACAGCGTTTATTCCTTCTTCTCCCAGATCAATTGTAAACTCATTTACGAATAAAGCGATATGTTTCCGGATGACCTCCATTTCGGGTATTTTTGCATATTTCTGCACAAAGGATGATGAAGCATCCACATGCGACCTTGCATATTCCACGCTTCTGCGAAGAATTCTTTCCACGCGAAGCTGGACTTCAGGAGGCAGTGATCTGTCGACCGCGATGCCTCCAAGTGGAATAGGCATCCCTGTCTCCGATTCCCACAATTCACCCAGATCGGCAAGTTTCACAAGCCCCTTCCGTTCGTAAGTGAAACGGTTTTCATGAATAATCACACCGGCATCGGCTTCTTTTGATAGCAGGGCACCTTCAATGTCGGAAAAGAGAAATTCTTTTTTCCGGAGAGCCCCCGGGTAAAATATGCTGAAGAGGAGATTTGCGGTGGTATATTTCCCCGGTATAGCAATCACTCCTTTTTCCAGGGAATCGACGGTAAGTGGATCACTGCTGATCAGTAAGGGTCCATTGTTCCTGCCCAGGGCACTTCCTGAACGCAACAGGTTGTAATGGTCTGCTGCATAGGCAAAAGCATGAAAACTCAGCTTGGTGATATGAATGTCGTGACGGAAAGCTTTTTTGTTGAGTTCCTCCACATCGGCCAACCAAGGTTCAAACGATATCCCTTCGGTATCGATTTTTCCATGGACCATGGCATCGAAGATAAATGTATCATTCGGACAGGTTGAAAAACCCAGAGTAAGCTTCATCTTTCACAATTTCGCCGCAAATTTAGCAAAATCATGAAATCCTCTCCTGATGTTCGGCTAAAACCTTCTGCAATGAATTTTTCAGATTTTCCAGGGCCAGCGGAATATCCCACACGGCCTTGCTGCGGGGTTCCACCCGGTTGGAGATAGCCCTGATTTGTATACAGGGAACTCCAAGCCACCGGCAAACAAAAAATACTGCTGCACCCTCCATGCTTTCCACAGTGGCCGAAAAGCGGTTTTTTAACTCGTTGATTGAAGATTCACGTCCATGGCTGATATTGGAGGTAATCCCCTTTACACGGGGAAGCATGGACGCGTAATGATCCGCATCAGCCTTTAACACCCTGTTTTCAAAGGGAAATTCGTCAGGATGCATAAAACCACTGTCAAAGAGGGTCAGTATCTCATTTTCCTTTTCAATACCAAGGTCGGCAAATTCCTCCTCCACCACGTTTACCACATCCCCGATTCTCGTAGTTTCAGACAAACTGCCGGCAATTCCCGTATCCACAACCAGGGAGTATGATTCAGAAAGCAGTGCCTGTGTGAGGAAAAAAGTGGTAAAAGTGGTCCCTATACCGGTAATCAATAAATCAAAATTCACCGGACCAAAGGCATAAGTTTTGAAATTGTCACTCCTTGAACCTTTAAAAGTGCATTCATTGGTAAGGAGTTTTACCTCCATGGCAGTTGCAGCAACCAGCAGAATTTTCTTTACTTTCTCTTCCTTGTTCATTGCGATTAATTCTTTTTAATCTTACTGATTTTCTGAAAAAAGGTTAATCTTTGTATACATTTTATTTATTTCACAAATGGATGTGTCTTTAAACAGCGACAAAAGCAGCTACCGCAGAATTGACCGGTACGATCCCCAAAAGCTCGAAGAACTCTCATTTCACTACGGAAAAATTCTTTCCCTGCTGGGAGAGGATGTCACACGGGAGGGACTCCTGAAAACGCCTCACAGGGTAGCCAAGGCCATGCAGTTCCTGCTTCAGGGGTATGAGATGGATCCTGTTGAGATCCTCCGGTCAGCCATGTTCAAGGAAGACTACAGGCAAATGGTGATCGTGAAGGACATTGAGATTTACTCCATGTGTGAGCACCATCTGCTGCCATTTATCGGGAAGGCCCATGTGGCTTATATCCCCAACGGTTATATTACCGGACTTAGTAAAATTGCCCGCGTGGTTGATGTTTTTGCAAGAAGGCTGCAGGTGCAGGAAAGACTTACCTCGCAAATCAAGGAATGTATCCAGTCAACCCTTAAACCTCTTGGTGTGGCAGTCGTGATTGAAGCCCAGCATCTATGCATGCAGATGAGGGGAATTCAGAAACAACATTCGATCACCACGACTTCCGACTTTACGGGAGCCTTTGAACGGGTTGCCACCCGTGAAGAGTTCATCAAGCTGATTGGCTCCAAACTCTCCTGAAAATATCAGAACGCGGACCCACCGGGAATCGGTCTTGTCTGAGCCGGGACTCAGCTTCGCTCCGTGCTTCGCAGGTAATCGGCCTCCTTCGCTCCAACGCAGATTCTTTCGCATGCTACGGCGGCCAAAGGTTATCCGCAATCCGCAATCAATTATTGGTATCGTTTTTTTTGTCTCTTAGTCTCTTAGTCCCTGAGTTCCCTTCGTCCCCTCGTCCCTTTTTTCACGTCAAATTTAATCCTGCCTTTTTGATTTTTCCCAGGCTACTTGTTGTTTGCCAAGGAAATAGCGGAATATGCCCCTGACCGAGGCATAATTGATGGCCACAAAATAGTAAGGAGCGAAAAAAAGTTTCATTCTGAAACGGCGGTGTTCCAGGAACCATCCGGCAAGTGCAAGAAGGTAACAGGAAAGCTGAATCCACAAAACCAGCGAGGGAATTGTTGCCTGTGTCCATGATTCTTCAATGGTAACCAGCGCAATGTTGACAGGCAGGAAGAGGAAAAGAAAGAAGGGGGCTACGGACCACCGGAGAACTTTATGGGAGAAATATTGCCAGCTTAAAAGTCCGTATTTGAAAGGATTGAGGAGATGCCGCAGCCGGAACATGGTTTGAACTCCGCCGGCGGCAATCCGGATTTTTCGTTTTAACTCCTCCCTGACATTCAGGCTGGCAGTTTCTTCCGCGAAAGCCTCAGGTGTATAAGCGATCCTGTACCCTTTCGCTGCAATCCGGAGTGAGATGATAAAATCGTCGAGAAGGGTATCTTTTTCCACTGGTTCGTACAATCCGGTGCGGATTGCAAAGAGCTCGCCGACGCCTCCCACTGCGGAGTTGAGTTCCGCGTCCAGCTTTTTAACCCAGGATTCAAACTTCCAGTACAAGCCTTCCCCGGCTGCCGAGGCGTTTTCAGCATCTTTTTCAATAATCCTTTTTTCACCGGCCACACATCCTA
>CAYYJE010000023.1:22018-36172 GCA_964472165.1 uncultured Prolixibacteraceae bacterium
GAGGCGTTTTCAGCATCTTTTTCAATAATCCTTTTTTCACCGGCCACACATCCTACCCGGGGATCACTGAAGCAGGCCACCATCTCCCTGATGGTGTTACGGCTCAATCGGGTGTTGGCGTCAGAGAATATGACAACAGGGGTTTTGACAAAAGGGATTCCCCGGTTCATGGCGTCGATTTTTCCCTTTCGGTCCGGCTGGTGATGGACCTCAATGCCGGGTTGATCCCGCAGCAGTTCATACGTGCCGTCGTCCGATCCGTCGGTAATCCAGATGTGGTGAACTTTTTCACGGGGATAATCGAGTGAGAATGAATTGGCTATTTTCTGCGCCACATAATCCTTTTCATTCCAGGCAGTGACAAAGAGGGTAACTTCAGGCTCATACAAGGGGTCATCCGGCAGGTTTTCAGCCGATTGGAACAGTCGTTTTAATCCTACCAGGATTCTGAGGATCATCGCATAGCCGGCATAGCTATATATTAGCACCAGCATCAAAAGCCAAAACAGGATAGAAAGCATCATAGGCAATATTCCTGGTAAAATGCGGCAAGGTTGCCTGCAATGACCCGATTGTCGAAATGTTCCCGGACATATTTCTCCGCCCTGGATCCCAATTGTTCACACCTCGATTTATTTTCAATCACTTCATCCAGACACCGGATAAACTCTTCAGGTTTTTCAGCGATCAGAATATTCTCCCCGGATATGACCGGCAACCCTTCCGCACCGATGGGTGTTGAGACAATGGCTTTCCCGAGAGCCATCCCTTCAATAATTTTGATCCTCATGCCACTGCCCGAAAAGAGTGGCACTATCATTACTGATTTCGAACGGATAAAGCTGTGTGCATCCTCCACTTCACCCAGGTAGACCACATTCTGCTCCTGAAACTTTGAAACCAGCCAGGCCGGTGCATTCCTCCCTGCAATGTAAAGGTTCAATCCGGGGTGTTTCAGATGGACGGTAGGCCAGATCCGGGAGAGAAACCAAATCAGCCCTTCCTGGTTCGGAGACCAGTCGAGCGATCCGATATGGAAAAGGGAAGGGAATTCGGGTTCATCATGAGTCAGGCGGTAAAGTGACGAGTCGATCCCGGCAGGGGAGATATGCACAGGTTTTTGATTCCCGGCAGTGTTGAACCACTCCCCGTCGCGGCTCGTAATGGGGACCAGGAGGTCATAGCTATTCAGCCATTTTTTTTCAAAATTCAGGATTCGCCCTGCCAGATTCCGCAGGTACCATTTTTTCAGTCCCGAAGAGAGGGCCGCAGTCCGCTCCCATATTTCAGATTCAATATTGTGTGCGCGGAGAGCCACCGGAGTGGAAGTGTGTTCCCTGATAACCGGGATATAGGGAGAAAGGTACAATCCTTCAAGTTGTATCAGATCGAACTTTTTTTCCTTCAGCAGGTCCCTGAGTACTTGTTTGAATTCCCTGGAAATGAACCTGACCGCGTTGTAAGGCTGATTTGAAAATAAGAGGTTTATCACGGCACTTACCGGAGAAACTGTGGCCGGGACACTGACAAACCTGATATCCGCGATTTCTTTGACCTTCACGGGTACCGTTTCCGGAGGGGTAAGGTGCTTCCGGGTATTCATGGAAAGAACCGTTACCTGATGTCCCAGGCCGGCAAATCCCTTTGTCAGGTTCCACATGGCAATGGACCCCCCGTCTTTGGCGGGCCAGGGAGGTTTATTGGTCAGTTGCAGGATCCTCATTTTTGAAAAACCTGTTTATTAGCTTCGAAGGCAGTATCTTTTTGAAAAAATTGGTATACGTTTCGGCCGACATGATGGACGAGTCGGTCACAGCCTTGTAAGTCAACCAAATGCCGACAGGCAGAAAAACAAAGGAGGAGAACCACATTCCCGATGCCATGGTCCAGAGATCCTCCCTGGCTGATTTTTCCCCTGTCATGGAAAAAATGTAATAGAGGATAAATAAAAGGATGGAGACCACCACCGGCATTCCGAGTCCTCCTTTCCGGATGATGGCTCCCAGGGGAGCTCCGATAAAGAAAAAGATGAAAACCGCGAATGAAAGGGTGAACTTGCGGTGGAATTCCATGCTGTGCATGTTGATTCTCCGTTTCCGTCCATAAAGATTGTTTTCTATATTGTTGATCTCCTGAAAGTTGTTTCTTGCGCTGTAAATGGCATTTTGAATTATTTCAGTGCTGTTCCAGTTTTCATTCCCCGGCAACAGAAGCTGAGCAGGTACGATGCTTACTGAATCGACTGCATAACTGTTTAAGAGAGAGTCTTTTTCAAGAATTCTGGCCGTAAGTCGCAGGTCGAGGTGGGACATGTACCGGGTGCTGAGTACAAAGTTTTTCACGTGTTGCTGGAAGTCGGTAGTGAGTGAGTCCCTGGCGAGCATCAGTTGTTTGATGTTCAGCATCCGGTAACTGTTTTTGAAGATATTTTCATCACGTCGCTGGAACTCGAAATTCAACACCCGCACATTCAGAACCTGTTTGTAAAAACGGTCTCTCCGGAAGGGATAGTTGTTCCGGTTTCTGGGCATATCCTCTTCCGAAAAATTCTCCCCGTTGTAGAGGGTAAGCACCATGTAGTTTTTGTCTTCGGTAATGTGCAAAAAGCCGGAATCGGCAACGGTAACGCTTTGGTTGCCCCTGTTGAGGGTGTGGTCATATATCAGGATGTCGTGCAGCGTATTGGTTTTGTTGTCGACTTTACCCACACGGATGCTGTAGCCATCAATTTCGTTGGTAAAAACGCCTGCCTGAAGAACCATTTCAGGCCGTTGTTGCTTGACACTCCATAGAAGCGTAGTAAAGCGGAGATTGGTATGCGGAAGCACATAATTTGCGAAACCAAAAGCCACGCAGGAAACAAAAATTGCGACTACGATAAGGGGTTTCATCACCCTGAAAAGGGAAATTCCCGATGATTTCATCGCCACCAGTTCGTAATTTTCACCCAGTTCGCCGAACGACATGATCGAGGCAAGGAGCATAGAGAGCGGAAAGGCAAAAGGGAGAAGACCGAAAGATGCGTAAAACAGCAGTTCGGCCAGAATACCCCAATCCAGTCCTTTTCCCACCAGGTCATCCACATATTTCCACAGAAATTGCATCAGCAGGATAAACATGCAGATGAAAAAGGTCAATACGAAGGGACCGAGGAAAGTCTTAAACACATACCAATGCAACCGTTTCATTCAACTGTGATCTAAACATACAATGGCTACAAAGCTAAGGTTTTTTGAAAGAATGTCATCAGAAAAGCATCACGACCCGATGATATGTTTAAGTACAGAGATGTGGTTGTTCCAAAGGGATTCGATTTCCCGGGCCTCCTCTTCTGACCCAAAATCCGTCACCAGCAGGGATACATCGCCTGTCAGTTCATCCTGGGAAATCCGGAATTCAAAGTAGGAATGTTCATCCTCTTTCCAGGTAAACCGGGCGAGTTTGTTTTCCTTGAAAAGGGAGAGTTCAGCAACTTCTTCAGAGCCTTTCCAGATGAAGGTGAATTCTTTCCCGTCGACCTGGACATCGTCGGCAAACCATTCAGCAAGTCCTGAAGGAGTGCTTAGTCGGTTAAATAGAACCTTTGGCGAGCAATTGACGATATATTCCAGCTGGATTTTATTTTTTCTGGTCATGCGTGGTTTATTTTCACAGAAAGGCTATCTTTATGTTAACTGTACCTTGAATTTCAATTCCGTTTCCAATATACTATTTTTTATACAAATTCTGTTCTTTTCAAATAAATTGTATATTTGCACCTCGAATTTCAAAAGTTCATTGGATTAAGGCGAGGTAGCTCAGCTGGTTAGAGCGCATGATTCATAATCATGAGGTCGGCGGATCATTCCCGCCTCTCGCTACCTGAAAATCAACCACTTACGATAAATTTTGTAGGTGGTTTTTTGTTTGTACAAGCAATGTACAAGCATGTCCGGCCATTCCCCCAGGGCCAGGTACTTATTAACAACCGGATTGAAAAAAATCATGCGGCTATATTTTCCCCGGCTGGCCCGGCTGGCCAGGTCATAAAACCGGCGGGATCTTATTACTTAAAAAATAACCGTTTGCACCCGGATAATTTTTTAATAGCTGGTTGTGGTGGTGGCCATCCCAGACGGTGGCCAGGGCCAGGGCGTGCGGTTCGTATTGAAAGCGGTGGCCAGTGTGGCGGTTGTATGAATTTTGATCGCGCTAAAGGCGATTTAACGGCCTTTGTTGTTTGGGTGGTCTGTTTATCCGCCTTCAACTGAAACGCTGTTAAAATCGTTTTGGTGGCGTCGTTTTCGCTTAATTCGTTCCTGGTGGCCAGTGTGGCGCAAAAAAAATCCCGGTGGGTCATCGCGACAAACCGGGATCAATGGACTACAAACGGAATTTATTGTATTGGCTCTGCCGTCTTCAGAAAATCGCTGATCCGCAAACATCGCGAAATTGTAGTTTCATCCGGGAAAAGTAGTTTCCCTACATGGTTACAATCGGCATGCATCGCGAATTTTGATAAAATGTCAGAATAGCAATAAACCAAATTGTCAATACTGGCGGCCAAATCTTCGGGCCGTACATCAGAAAATAGATCATCAATTTTCCCCTGGGGGATCGTCTTAAACTGTTTGTTTGCTTCCATCGTTTCAAATTGTTAAGGTTAGTTATTGTTCCTTCCAGGCGGTCAACGGTGCCGGTCGGGAATGTTCTGTTTAAACTTCATGTTTAAATAATCCTGCATAGGTACCCGACCTTCAAAGTTTTGCGGGTATTTTTTGCGCCACTTTGAATAATCGTTTACATCAATCATCAAATATTTCCGGGCCAGCTTCTTTAATAGCTGCCATTTCTGTTTTTTGGTAATCCTGATTTTCATTTTCATTTAAATTAAACGTTTACTTTAATTATTCCGGTTCCTGGCCGGTGCCGGTAATTTCAGTATATTCCCGCATGAATTTCTGAAATTCGCTTTCAGCTTCGATTTTTTCATTCAACCGTAACCGCGCGACCGGATCAAAACCCAGCACGGCCCCCAGGGATTGCATGTACTTCAATGACTGGTTTTTCACCGTCACCCAGGGTGAAATTTGTTCGTAACCGCTGGCGGTTGCTTGTACCAGGTTCGCGGGATCTTTCAGCTTATCGGTCGCCGCCTGGTAGGTCGCGTATTCATTTGCATAGGCTGCGATCAGTGGCAAATCTTCAAAGGTCAGGCGCTTTTTGAAAATCATCACCTGGCAACATTCTTTAAAAATCGCCTTTGCCCGATTCCCCAGCCACCTGGGCGGGGCGGGCACCTGATCCAATACCTTCCCGGTTAATCCGGTTTTAATACGGTAATTTTTCAGCGTGCCCCGGAATTCTTTTAAATTGTTACTTATTGGTTTTCGACCTCTTGGCATGATACATAAATTTAAAATTCAAATAGTTAATATTAATACCCCCCCCTTCAAATAGGGGCTATGAAAAGAGAAGGGGGGAGCAGGATATATCAATTATGTTAAGTAGCGATTTATGCCCTATACCCCCCCCTTAATTTAGCGATCCTGGGCCGTTTTTGGCTATTTTAAATCATCAGGTATGTAACTGCCTAACTGTTTGGCGATTGCCGTTAATTTGGCCTTTGCTTCATTCAGATCTGATTCATTAATAGATTTCAGTGCCCTGATTGAAAAATAGTGCATGATCCGGGCGTCGGCAACATCAAACTGTTTTACTAAATCTTCCTGCCAAACATTTCCCTTCTTGTAATTGTTAATTACGAATTCAGCAACCGCCCCGGCAATGTTTTCTTTTGTCACTGCTTCAATGCCACCCAGTCCAGGATTGCCGTTCACTTCAATAACGTACGGTTTATTTTTGTCCGGTTCGTCGCGCATGATATCCACCCCGGCCACGTTCATTTTTAACGCTTTTGCGCTTCTGATTGCCAGGTCTTTTTCTTCATCGGTCAGCGTCGCGGTTTCCCCGGATTTGCTTAAACTGTAATTTGATCTGAAATCATCGGCCAGGGCAAAGCGCTTATAACCGTAAATTTTGGGATCGCCGGTCAGTGCCCCAATAACCCAAACCCGCAAATCATTTGCGACCTTTCCGCTGTCCAGCTTTTGCGACAAAACCAAATCCATTTTTGTTGTCAATAGCGCCCGCAATGTTTGGCTGGCGTCGGTTTCATCCCGGATCATGAAAACCCCGGCGCCCTGGCTGCCCTTCTGCAATTTCAGGATAAACGGAAATCCCCCCACCTGTTCAATCACTTCTTTAAAATCGGTCAGGCTGTGGGCCAAAATCTGCTTTGGTACCCGGATCTTGTGCCGTGAAAGATATTGGCATGTTTCAAATTTGTTGCTGCAAATCTTTAACCCGAATTCCGAAGCGGTGGTAAAAATCCCCAGGTTTTCGGAAACATGTTTTGTGATCAGTGCGCCATAATCAAAACCGCTGCCGGATATCCTGGGCACAATGGCGGCATAATCTTTTACTTTTATCCGGCTGTTTTCTTTGTCGCTGCCGTCACCTTTCAAATACAAACGATCCCGCCCGGCCAGGTTTGACAAATAACAATAAAAGCGGCTGGGCGCAATTACATCAGCTTCAAATTTGCGGTCTGCAAATTCTTTTACTAAACGGCTCTGCGGGCCATCTGATAAGATCAAAACTTTTTTGTTTTCGGTGTCCATCTTAAAAAAATTTAAATTGTTAATATTTAAGGATATAAGAATTAAAATTTGTATTCCGAATGTGCATTATTGAAGGTGTCATTTTCGCTAAATGCCGTAAACTGGCCATTGTGATAAATATTCACTGATCCGGGTTCCCCGTGTCGATTTTTGGCGATTTTCAATTTCAATAGTTTATCTATGTTAGGGATCTCGGCCAGGTCGTTAAGCTCCTCGGCGGTCGGTCGCCATATTAAAATAACCGCGTCGGCATCCTGTTCCAGTGCCCCGGATTCCCTTAAATGGTTTAACTGTGGTTCACCGGTCGCACCATCGCGGTTCAGCTGGGCCATGCAAATAACTGGGATCTTTAAACCAATGGATATTTTTTTTAGGTGCCTACTAATTGCGCTTACTTGCTGTTCACGAGTCACCTTCTTATCTTCGGGCGGTACCAGCTGCAAATAGTCAATGAAAACAATGGCCTGGCCATGTCGTTTCATGAATTTTTTAATCAGTGATTCGATCCGGCTGATCGTCAAACCCGGATTATCAAAAATTCTGATTGGAAGGTTAATGATTTCGCTAATTGATTTGTGGATATCGCGTAACTGGTTTTGATCGGTTTGGCCATCCCTCAAAACAATACGATCAATGCCGCTGGTTCGTGAAATAATAATTTCACCAATTTGGCCCGCTGTCATTTCATAAGAGAAAAACAAAACCGGTATGCCATGCCGCGCTGCGGTCTCCGCAAAGTGTAACCCTAAACTTGTTTTTCCTGATCCTGGGCGGCCCGCAACTATGGTAAACGTGCCAGGTGCAAAACCGCCTATCTTCCAATCCAATTTATTAAAACCGGTCGGGGTGCCTGCCGGTTTACCTGATTGATAGCTATTTATTTTTTGATCTTGCGTTTCCAGGGTGTTTTTTAGTAGTTCTTTCATCCCCTGGCCAGTTTCACCGCCTATAAAAATTTCGTTCACCTCATTGTCCAGGTGCCCTATTTTCTGTAAAATTTCATCCAAAGGAAAACCACTGTAAACATCGGATTCAATGTCTTTGATTTGCCGTATTATATGCCTGGCCGCATGTGTTTCAGCTATACGATGACAAAATCTTTCTATATCCCGGTCGCTGGCCGGTGCTGCCATTGCATAGCTGGCCAGTAATTGCGGGGTGATATTCTCAAAATTGCCGCTGTTCCTCGCAGCGCTTACCACTGTCTCCAGGCGGATCGGCTGGCGCCCGTCGTGCATGCCTGCCAGGATCTTATAAATGTCCTGGTTTACCATATCAAAAAACATTTCAGGTTTAATGATAGCGGCGACGGTCTCATAAGTCTCCGCCCCGTTGGTCATGATTGCACCCAATACAAGGGATTCAATTTCGGGCACCTGGGGCACCATCTGCAAAGGTTCTTTTGTCATTGTTTATGATTCATGTAATAATGATTCAGCTGCGGATTTTTGTTTGCTCGGCATCGCAATAATGGGAAATTCGGTTTCCCATCGTTTTTGATTAATCCATGTTTGAAGGTGCGGCCATGCAGCGCAAAAAATACCCGCTGTTTTTTGTTGCTCTTTATAGCGGATCTCTTTATTAAGTGCGGGCATGAGCAAAAAGACTATTTCCGGTTTGCTCTTTTTTAGAAAATTGGTTAGTTCTGTTTTTTTACCCCTTTTTTCACCTGGATATTTAACCCTGAATTCCTCAAAAATGTCATTTATAGATTGATCATTATTAATCATTCTTATTAGGGGTACATTTTCGGTATCCTTTTCGGTACACTTTTCGGTCTCTTTTTGCTGAAATTTATCCCAGTTCACCACTGTTAATAGGTGTTTCCTTCGGTTTCCTTTCCCCGCTGTTTTTCGTGTTATCATTTTATCACTTTCGCACAAACTGAAGAATTTGTAAAGTGTTTTTTTATGGCAGTCAAATAGGCCGCACCATTCATTTATTGATCTGAAGGATTCTCCGGGATTGCACGTTACCAATTCACCATTTACCGGAAATTTCATCGCTGTATGGTTTACGTTCAATAGAATTGTTATCCACCATTTAAAATATCGGTCATCCTGATAGATCCAGTGATTTTGTATTTCGCGATGAATTTTAATCCAGCCTATCATTTTGTCACTGTCTGAAGATTCTTTTGCAGTTCAATCGTACAATCATGATAGCTACCGGAAAAGATCTCTTCCCAGGGTGTCCCAGGATAGGCGTAAAATTCTGAATGGTTCGGGATCATCCTGCTTTCTTTGGTTTGGGTGTTGTACATGATCTTCCAGCGCCCCATGATTATAACAACCGGTTTGATGTTATCTTTGCGCGGGGTGTCGCTGGCGGGCGTGCCCTTTTTTGTTTTCATGCCTGGGCCCTTTCCCTTCTTTGTGCAGACCTGGCCAGCTTCTCCGCTGCGATCATCGCGGGTGATAGCTTTTCGACCCGCCGGGATTCGATCCAGTTTTCGAGCTTCTTACGCGAAAATAGCAGGCGTTTCCCGCTACGGCTGGCGGGGATTTCCCCCAAACATGATTTTTTGTAAACGGTTGCTTTGGTGTGTGGATCGCCGTTTTCCTTTAGAAATTCAACGGCCTGATCAATGGTCAGGTTATCGGATTGTGTGGCCGGTGGTTCCGGCTGCCGCAATTTCCTAACATCAGACTGTATGTCTTCCAGTTTGGAAAAAATTGCATCAAATGGATTTAAAACTGTCATGATCCGTATTATTAAAGTACGGATCAAATATAGTAAAGAAAATATTTGTATAATGTTGTATATCAGATATATACGGTTGTATTTTACCGATACAACTTAAATACAACCGGAAACGTATTTAATTGCTTTTTTTAATTCTACTGTATCTTCTTTTTTTTCTACTTCCCGGCGCTTCCGAAACTGCCTTCTTGGTTTCATATAAGATTCATATTCAAAATTAGTATTCCATTCTTTTTTAATAGCGGATATCAGATCAGTTTCATTTTCAATTTCATTTAACAATCCGGCCGATTCCAGGGCCGTTATCATAAGGGCCGCTTCTTTGTTAATGCCGGTTGGAAATTCCTGTTTTAATTTAATTATCAAATGTTCCGGGTTATCATGGTTTAAAAAGTCGGCAAATTTCAAAGGTGGTTTAACCAGTTCCCCGGAACCGTATTCAGCTGTAAATTCACCAATCAAATTATCAAAATAGGTTATTCGCGGGTGTCGGGTGTCGGGTGGGAAATGCCGTCTAAAATCGTTTACCAATCGTTTAAAATACTTCCGGTCGTAAATACCAAACATGCCGTAATATTCCCGGAAATAGGCCGAAATAACGGCGGTTTCAGATATAAATACTTCTGATAACCAACTATGCAAATAAAAAAACTTTGATTGTTCGTTATCCCTGGCCCTGATATCTTCAGGCAACTGGTTGTAATGATCTTCAGCCAATTTTTTCCACTCCGGCCAGTTTATTTTCAGTTCCTTTAATTCGAAATTCCATAATAGCGGGGGATCATTCCAAAAATGTTTAATAATCATTTCGCTGTCAATGGCCGCCCGGCCTTTGGTTTTTAGCTGAATTTCCAGCCATTTTTCAAAAGAAATTGCCATGATAAAAAATTTTATTGTTTATCGTTTGCGGGTTCGTTTTCGGTTTCGTTTGCTGGTTCATCTGCGGGGAAATTGGTTAATAATCCCGCGTTTTTTATTCTCTCATCCCGTTCAAAGCTGGCCAGGTAGTTTTCTGTCGTTTTCAAATCGGCATGCCCTAAACTTTCGGATATATAGGCAATGTTTGCCCCGGATCTTTTTAACACTGTGGCGTAACTGTGGCGGGCCGTGTAGGTCGAAATTTTGCCAATTTCCAGCGCCTGGCCGATATCCTTTAACCGTCGGTTTGTTGCTGATACCAAATCCCTGGTTTTCGGTTTGATTTCTGCCAATGTTTCACCGCCTTTCAGGATCGGGAAAATTAATTTATCCGGTGCCGGTTCGTTTCCCCAGCGCTTAATTATTGCATCCATTTCCGGCGTTATAATCGCATGGATTTCTTCTTTTGATTTTTTCTTAAATTTCACTTTTTGCCGTAACCAAACGATTTCACCATCCTGGATATTTGAAAATTTTAACTGGATCAGATCAATGAAATTGATTCCATTACATAGGTAGCTGAATAACCAAAGATCCCGGTAAAATTCCGTTTTCTCCTTTCCGTCGGTGTATTCTTTTATCTGTTTAATCTGTTTTAATGTCAGTGCCATTTTGCGACCTTTCCCGGTCGGGATTTCATAGCGGCCGCCACCAAATGGATAATCTGAAGCTTTGATAATTCCCCTTTCTTTGGCGTCGTTTAATATGGCCCTGATCGCCCGCATTTGCATGCCAATGGTAGTATATCCTCGGCCTTCGGTTAATAGGTGGTTTTCATAGTTTTTTAGCCAGGTTGTTTTAATCGCCTTTACATCAATCCTGCCGCCTTTGTATTTTTCTATTTGGTTTAAAACATACTGGTAATATAACCGGCTACCTTCGCGGCCTTCGCTTTCCAGGGTTTCAATCTTCATTTTAAATAGATCATTCAGCGTTTCACCGCTTCGCGCTTTTAACCGTTTATTCAGCGCGTCAAAACTGAAATTCCCCGTTTCGGCCAATTCTTGCACGTTCTTTTTGATCAGTTCAAAACTTGATAAAAGATCCTTCCGAATTTCGCGCATTTGCGGCGCCTTCGATTCTTCCAGCTTATTGATCCAATCAGATTCAGTAATTAATTTTCCGGTGCTAAATTCCCAAAACTTACGCTGGTAAACCACCCGGATTCTGATTCTGTACAAACATCCCCCGCTTTTCTGATCAGGGTTTATGTATTCCCGGCGCTTGTCAATAACCGGAATTACACTGATACCATCCTTTTGATAAATGTTTAACATATATTTCAGGTATTAATTTGGTACAAACATGGTACAAGCATCTTGTAAAATAATGCCCAAATATAGTAAAATATAGTAAACACTGAAATAGATTATAACAATTAATTATCAACACTTTAGCGTTAATAGTTGAAGGTGGAAAAGCATAGAAAAATAGAATTCTTACGATTCATAATCATGAGGTCGGCGGATCATTCCCGCCTCTCGCTACTTGATAATGAAGGGGTTAAGTTAATCGGACTTAACCCCTTTTTTATTATCCTGACTTGTATACTTCGTATCCTGGCAAAAAGAAAGGCTGTCCGTAGGGGACAGCCTTTCTGATTTTCAGATTTCTCTGAGTCTTAACGCTTGTCGATGACCAGCTTGCTGATTTCGGTGCGGTTTTCACCGTCGAGACGGATCATGTACATTCCTGAAGCATTTCCTGAGAGGTCGAGGACAATTCTCTCGCCTGTGAAGTATGCTTTGCGGAATACCTGGTCTCCCTGAATTGTGAACACGGTCACCTGCACTTCACGTACATCTTTCCAGTTCAGATCGATATTTACCCTTCCGGTAGTCGGGTTGGGGTATAGTTTCATTCCAAATCCTGCCATCAGATCCGAGACTTTGGTGATGATGTGGATGTTTGTGTCGGTCCAGATGGTGAAGTTGATCTTGTCTTTTACCGGATTGGCGGCGTTGACAGTGGCCTTCTGGCTCACTTCCTGTGTATATCCGGGCAGTTCGACAAACACTTCATATTCACCTTCAGGCAGTTTGGTAAATTCATACGTTCCGTCGGCAGCAGTCACCGTGTTGGCAACGACAGCTCCGCTCTTTTTCAGGACCATGTCAATACCTGCTGCGGGTGTGGAGACCGGATCTTTACCCTGGGTGATCAGGTCGGGTGAGCCGGTTTTGCGGACCACCTTGCCCTTGATGACAAAATCGCCGGCAGGCAGGGTGACAGGGAGCATGGTAATGGTTGCGGTCTGTGTACCTGCAGCGGTGATGTTCATCTGGGTAGCCTGAGTAACCGAGGGGAATGAGGTGTAGTAGGTGTGGAGCAATCCCGGGTTCATGGTGGCATTTGTCACTTCCGCCTTCAGGAGGTAAGTGCCATTGGCCAGGTTGTAGAACGAGAAGGTTCCGGTGGAGGAGATCGTGGTGTTGGCCACGGCATTGAACATGGTGCCTTCCTTGACCATCAGGACAACCCTGATACCGCCTGTAAGCGGAGTGGTGCCCTTGAGAACCGTACCGTTGATGATGCTCTTTGCCGGATCGAGGACCACTACCTGGAAGATATCCTGTGCGGTAGCCCCTGCTTTGTCGGTGGCGACAACCTTGACTTCCATCATACCGAGGTTGGCGGCTGCGGGAGTTCCGGTAAGCATGCCGGTGGCAGGGTTAAATGTCATCCAGGCAGGCAGCGGTGAACCGTTGGCCAGGGTGACCACATGGGTGAGTACATCTCCTTCATCCACATCGCTGAACGCTGCTCCGAGGTTCACGGAGAGTGAGTTGGGCAGTGTGACGAACTGGTCGGCAATCGGGGTGACCACCGGGGCATCGTTTACCGGGGTGATTGTGACTTTGAAAGTCTTCACCGTGGTGTCAATGCCTCCGTTTGCGGTGCCTCCGTTGTCCTTCACCGTGAGGGTGATGATGGCTTCGCCGTATTTGTTGGCCAGGGGGGTGATCCATAATTTACCGGTAGCTGTGCCGTTGACATACTCTTTTTCAACGGTGAGCAGGGCGGTGTTGCTGTTGGCCATTTCCAGTGAAACCACTTGCTGGGCCACGCAGTCGGCTCCGTATCCGATGCCGGTGAGCGGGACTTCAAATTTGGCGGCATCTTCGTTCTTCACAATGTCGGTCACGGTAGCTACCGTAGGAGCGCCATTGTAGGTATTCAGCGTGACGGTGAAACTCAGGGTGCTGAAGGTTCCTCCCACGTTGGAGGCCTTCCATGTTTCGGTGGTTGTTCCCAGCGGGAACATTCCATCGGCCCCAAGACCGGCGGTTCTTTCGAGAATTACGCCGCAATTGTCCTTGACGATGATCTGCGGGTAGTTGATTTTGGAGGTGCACGCACCCGGTTCAACCGTCACTGTAAGGTTAGCCACCGGAGTGATGACCGGTTTGATGGTATCCAGGACGGTGATCATTGCCTTGCAGGAAGCATCATTGCCGCTGGGATCCACGACCGTGAGGGTTACCTGTTTCGGGCTTCCCAGATCGGCGCAGGTGAAGAGCTGCCTGGAGAGGTACATCTCTGCGATTCCGCAATTGTCGTAACTGCCGCCTTCCAGGTCGTTGAAATGTTTGGCCCAGTCGGGAGTCGACTCGCGGTCATCACCGGGGTTGACCATGGACTGGAACACAAAAGCCTGTCCGTATTTGTCAAGATGCACGGTGATATCCTTGCAGAGGGCCACGGGGCTGATGGTATCCATCACCAGCACGTACGCGGTGCCGGTGGCGGTGTTGCCCTGGAAGTCCCTGGCGGTGACGGTAACCGGTACTTTGGCGAATACATCCTTGCATTCGAAAGCCCTGCGTGAAATGTCAAAGGTCAGGTCGGTGGTTGCACCGCAGTTGGCGGT
>CAYYJE010000024.1:0-4805 GCA_964472165.1 uncultured Prolixibacteraceae bacterium
ACCTCACCAGGAATAGAATATTTGAAATCCATATTGATAATTGTCTGGTTATATTGAAATAAAGTATACTTAATGAAGTATTTACTGAAACTCTCGCATCATTGAATTTTAAAAAAATGTACCTCTGTGGTAGGAAAAATGGTAGGAGAGATTATGTTAAAATTTTTCGTAAACAAAGGTAGAGTTTTTATCAGAATCAGGGAACAGGTCGATGGCAAGCGTATATCCATTGATTACTTCCCAGATCTCTCTTCTGATGGTTTCGATCAGACTTCACAAAGGTTTGAGATGCACATGAAGGATGAGAATGACTCCCTGTTAAAAATTGAAAAGAATGCCCGTGATGTTATCAGTGAGTTTGGATATAAGAACATGACTGGTGAGACATTTCGGAAACTCATGTTGCTTAAGGAACAGAAGTACCAAAATTCGTTCTTTTCCTTTGCAGATAGCTGGTTTGAGGAAATGAAGGTTAAAAAGGGTTACGCCTGGTCAAAGCAGATAAACACCTGTATCAACCTGCTTAAAGATTTCTCCCCAGATATCACCTTCAATGGTGTTGATCGGATATATCACAAAAGGTTACTGCTTTACCTTGAGAAATAGAATTACTCCACCAACACAATAGGTTCAGTAATAAAGAATCTGAAGCGGATTATGACCGCTGCAACTGAAACAGGGCTAAACACCAATATGACCTATGTCTCCTTTAAAAGAATGGCTGAGGATGTGGAGAATATTTACTTGACCGAAGAGGAGATTGAAAGGTTATACAAGCTTGAGCTGACCCCTGAACTGATCAAGGAGAAACTGAATGTAAAGGATGTTAAGAAGAAGATAAGGGCGTTAACACAAGCCCGGAAACTCTTCATCATTGGTTGTTGGACGGGACTGAGGGTTGGTAATTATAAGAATATCGAGCCATCGCAAATTGATAGAGATTATCTGACAGTAATTGCCATAAAGGGGGGTGGTAAGCTCAAAATACCACTTCACCGAATGATCAAAGAAATTATTGCGGATGGATGGCCAGCACCAATGTTCGAACAGAAAATAAATGTACAAATCATGGACCTGGGTCTTTTAGCCGATATCAATACACCTGTGATGTATTACAAGACATTGGGGGGTAAACGGATAGAGTATAATGAGCCAAAGTATCAACTGATTTGCACCCACACAGCCCGCAGATCCTTTGCCTCCAATATGCTCATCAGGGGGGTACCGACAAAGTATATTATGGCAATCACAGGTCACAAAACGGAGAGGGATTTCAACAGATACACTGCCTCCGTGGATAGAGATATTCTTACGGCCAAGATCGCCGAATTTGGGGTGTGGAAATGAGATATGCAAGTATCGATATAAATTTAAAGTGATGATAGTTAATTATATAGAATTCTGGGGGAGTTATTTTTTGAGAAAACAGAATGTTTTAAATCGCTGTCAAATGGCGCTAATTTAAACCTACTAACGAGTTTCTAGAAGGTATTTTTGTCTTCCATAGTAATAAAATTATATTAATGGAATAGAAAAAATACTTCACCACAAAAGAGGCAGCCGATCGGCTGAACTACTCCATCGAAAATGTTTACAGACTGACATTTGCCGGCAGGTTAGTTCCGAAGAAAATATATAACAGAAATTTTTATACTGATGAGGAACTGACCCGGTTTGAGAATGAACGCAAACGGAAGATGATACTGCCTTATCCTTCCTGCCCTTTTAATGCTAATAATTAATAGGGGAGGGGGAAGAAATGACAATAAAAAAAGCCGCGACTGTAACGGGTCGATTCGTAAAAGTGGAAATCAAAGTAGGACGACATCGACAGAGCGATGTAAAACGCATGCATCAGGCTGAGGTAGAGCGGTCAGGAGGAATTTACTTCAGAGCCCGGACCTTAGCTGGATTCATGGATTGTAACAAAAAAACATTTTAGGGATGGCAGATCAGAAATATTTGAACTTCCCGGTTAGGTTGTTATGCGATGCATTTGCAGACATCCGGGTTGTAATGGAAAAAGTTTTGAATTATGCCGGGTATGTTCATGCCCGAAAACTGGAACATGGCAACAAAACAAAACGGATGCTAGACGCCGGGGAATACTTCGGAATAAAATGGGGAAACGCTGATTTTTGTTATGGAATAGGTGAAGATATTTTTAACAGTTTACCGGGAAACTTGCCGCACGTTGGAATAAATATAAAAATGGCCTTTGATTTTTACAAGAATCCGAAAACCCCGGATGAGGTAGCCGTATTACTGGCCTACCTTGCTATAAAATCCATCATCGGGAGTAAACCATATATCAAACTGACAAACGAGTTTTTGATAGCACGGATGGCAGGATGCGCAACCATCGCTGAACTTCCCAACCCATTGCCTCTTCCCTTAGCCGACTACGCAACCCGGAGGAAACTGGATAAGATCAAATTTGAATTACAAACGGCGTGGAATGTAAATATCTACTCCCGGTATGTTCGCGGTTTTTACGCTTCAATAGATTACTGATAATGAAAATATTTTTTTCATGGTTATATTGATGAGATTTGTATGGTTCAGATTTTAATTTTTTTGGTTTGGATGAGCTTTGGTTTACCTGGCCGTGTTTTTTGTCGTCAGAATCCGACCCACTGCTTCAAGCCGCCTGTTGTCGCCCTTACCGTCAGGAGTCCAGGTTGGGGCAAGCCAGCCACCTTCGTCGAATTCATTCCATGCATAGATGATGACAGATTTGGCAGCGCAAATCTCCGGATGCTCCTTCACAAATGTCAATCCACGGAAGAGGTGAGCGGTGATCTCATCCGGAGTGGCAATAGAAGGGAAAACGTTCTGCTGGTGATAACTTTGTCCAAGTTCCCAGGAAACAGGATGGTCTTTGCGTGGGTTCTTCTCCCAGCCAGTCGTCAAAAGCGGAATATAGGGGGTTTTTCCCGTAACGGCATTCTGCCAATATCTGTTTTCTACCCTCTGGCAAAGCTGTGTGTACGTGGTGTCGGCACTGCCACAGGCGTAGGCTGAAACAGCTTCAAAACCAAGTGCTGAATACTTTTCGAAATCTTTGGACGGATCCCATCCCATATAAACACAATAAGGGTTGATTTTTCTGGCATGCGCCACCCGGAGGAAATCAGCAAAACGTTCTGCGGGAAAAGTCCCCTTGTAACTTAACATGAATGCATACACTAAAGGCCTTTCATTCAGTACTTTTTGGTATCCCGGCTCTTCCAGCAGCGCCACAGCACGATCACGTTCGGCAGGCCACTGCTTCTCATCCACCCCGAAAGCATTGTGCAGGATCAGACAAAAATTAATCCGTTTGCGTGAATCGCTCTTCAGATACTGACGGAGAGATTCGCTCATTGTTTCAGATTCCGGATAAAGCAGGAAAGCCCAATAGTCCAATCCAGCTTCTGCGGCGAAACTGATTTCCTGATCCATCACCTGCTGCGAACTTCCATCAATCCGTACCGTGCTGTCAGTGATGACTTCAGCATACCACGGTAACCTTTGATGGTATTTTTGCGGTCCCAGGCTCAGCTCAACCTGATGGGTGATGTCACCATCCACCCAGGCATCCCAGCGGATCGCACCCACTAAAATTCCGTTCTTTAATTCGGATTGCTCCTGATTGCCAGTCTCTTTTTTTTCTGATTTACAGGATATGAAAAAACAAAATCCGATGATTGCCAATGATATAAACCTTTTCATATTCGATCTTTTTTGATTGTGAATTTCAGTTCAGATTTTACTTCGGGATTTAGTGTTTCCCTGTTCCGGTTGGCGTACCGGTCACTGGAAAAATACATCCTTCACTAATTCATTCCTGCCGGATTCCTGTATATCGGTAACCTTGTTCCCATTCTTCCGGTAGTCTTTGATATAGATGTCATGAACCATATGTGTGCTGTCATATCCTGAAAGATAGATCGTGTTGGAATTGGTGCTGTTGGATGGTTCGAAGAGGGTGACAAATTGACATTAAATAGGTAGGTGGTAGGAAAAGTGGTAGGAGAGAATTTAAAAAAGCCTTGTAAGTTACTTATTTACAAGACTTTATAAATTGGAATCAGTGACCTCACCGGGAATCGAACCCAGATCACAAGAACCGGAATCTTGTATTTTATCCATTAAACTATGAGGCCGGAATGTGTGCCGCTGGCACCATCCTTTGCACCGCAAAAATAGCAAAACTTTACAATTTTTGCGCGGGTGTTTATTTCTTTCTGCCCAAACCTGTTTCCTCCGAAGAATCGTGCTTCCCCTCTTCCCCAATTTAAGAATTGTTGACAAGTTTGTTAATAACATGTAGATAATTTTTAATAAAAAGCCTTCCCGCCAGTTAAATTTGAGCACTATTAAAAACCGGTAACCATGACCCATTTTGACTTTGAAATTAAAAGCCGTCAATTCTTTGATTCATTTTTGCTTTTTTACTCGGGATGGAACAAAGGCCAGATTTCCAGGGTCGAAATTAAAAGAAACCACTCTGAGCGGGTTGCTGAGTTATCGGGGCTTATTGCCGCTTCACTGAATCTTGACCGCTCGGAAATTGCCCTGGCACGGGCCATCGGGTTGCTCCACGACATCGGCAGGTTCCCCCAACTCCTCAAATACAATACCTTTGACGATGCAGTGTCGGAAGACCATTCCAGAATGGCGATCGAAGAACTGGAACGGGTGGGTTTGTTGCAGGGATTGACAGGTGAGACAGCTGCCACAGTGCGCAGCGCCATTTTTCACCACAACAAGGAAGAAATACCCCGGGACCTGACGGATTCGGAACGGCTCTTCAGCAAGAT
>CAYYJE010000024.1:4905-34807 GCA_964472165.1 uncultured Prolixibacteraceae bacterium
ATTCTGTCTTCCGGACAGTTCGTGGACAGGATTTACCGCACCCTGCCCAAACGGGACGTGGTTTTCGACATCTACAGATCGGTGCGTATTTACGTGGAAAATCAATTTTTGAACTGACCAGCTGTGGCAGGAAACAGGATTACGGAAACCTCAGTTCATTTCCCCTGAAAATGCCAGAAGCCATTTTTTTAGTTCTTCCCCGATTTCTTCGTCCATCAGTCCGTAAATGATGTTGGTTTTGAGAAATCCCAGTTTATTTCCGATGTCGTACCGTTTACCATTAAAAACCAGTCCGTACATGGGGTGATTTTTCACCATCATCCTCATGGCATCGGTTAGCTGGATTTCATTGTTTTTCCCGGGTAGCACCTTTTCAAGGTAGTCAAATATTTCAGGGGTAAAGATATACCTGCTGGCAATGGCCAGATTGGAAGGGGCTTCTTCGGGAGAGGGTTTCTCGATCCAGTCCTTCGCAGCAAAAACCTTTTCCGACACCTGAGTTCCGTCAATTACACCGTATCTCCCGATCAGTTCCGGTTTTACCTCCTCCAGGGCTACCACGGAACTCCTGTATTGTTCAAAAACCCTGATCAGCTGTTTCGTTACCGGTTCCTCATCGCTTTTCACCAAAGTGTCGCCCAGGAGAATGGCGAAAGGTTCATTGTTTACATGGTATCTTGCATATCTTATGGCATCTCCCAAACCGTTCATCTCCTTCTGCCATACAAAATGGATATTGGCGAGATTTGAGATCTTCCTGATTTTCTCCAGCATCTCAAAGTTGTTCTTTTCAATGAGGCTTTCTTCAAGGAACAAACTCCGGTCGAAATGTTCTTCTATGGCGCGTTTGCCTTTTCCGATAATCATCAGGATATCTGTTATCCCGGATGCCACGGCTTCCTCGACAACATACTGGATAACCGGTGTGTCCACGATGGGAATCATCTCCTTTGGCTGTGATTTGGTAATCGGAAGAAAACGGGTGCCGTATCCGGCGGCAGGGATGACTGCTTTTTTGATCATTTTTGGGTGACAATTTTGGGTTTGATAACTTCAATCTCATGTTGGTCGAGCAACTGGTGAAGTTCGCTGAACATGGCCTCATCACGGTAAGTGCCGATAATGGCTCCGCCTGAACCTGTAAATTTTGCGCTTGCTCCCGTTGAACGGGCCAATTCAACCATTTCGATATTCCCCGCTGAGATGGAAACAGTTTTCCGGCGAAGATCAAAATTCTCATTCATGAGATGGTGCATGCGGGTAGTATCTCTTTGCTGCATGGCTTCCCTGAATTCAAGGGTGAGATCTCCCCATCGCCTCATGGCTGACAACACTGAAGGATCCCCGATTTCAAAACGGGCCCTCAGGTTGTTGTGTGTAATTTCCGTACCTTCCGACAGATTTTTCCTGAAAGCAATATAAAAGGGTGGGAGACAGGCTGCATCCAGCATTTCATACTTGCCGAAACCATACTTCTCCATGTGTTCGCGATTGAAATCCATGCATACCGGATGTTCAAACGCCTGAGCAACCCGGTCCTGAAGTCCGGCGGAAATCCCCAGTTCCTTTGTTTCGACCGACAAGACCAGGTTGGCCTGTAATTCCGGAGTGAAAGTTACTCCGAAGAATTGCTGAAGCGCTTTGAAACAGGCTGTAATGATTGCACTGGATCCGGCGAGGCCCAGCCTCAGGGGAATGGTCGAATGATACCGGATGGTAAAATTCCGGTTGTCAAGCCGGATGCCTGCCGATTGGCAATATTCGTAAAAAACCTTGATGGAGGCTTTCAACAACCGCATTCCCCCGTAATAACCGGCATAGCTGACGTCGTCAACCAGCTCTTTCATGCTGTTGAACAAAGCTACATCCAGTCGTTCAGGTTTTACTTCCAGCTCAGGAGTTTCATACAACTCTACACGGGCAATGAAGTTGGAAAACAGGAAAGCGATGGTTCTCCCGAAATATCCGTCGGAAGGATTTCCGATCACTGCGGCTCTGGGAAAACTAAATGTCTCGATAATCATAACATGTCCAAAAATTGGAGGGCAAAGGTAATCATTTTGGTTTCAGCGTGAAACTATCTGACATTGACAACCTCTATCACACGAACAACAAGGAAAACAATTGCATTTCAGTTTACTTCTCCCATTTTTTTACCGCCTCCATGTTTACCGGATTGATGATGTTCTTTGCTTCGGGTTTATAGAGAAACTCAAGTTCTTTGGCAAAATACTTCGTGATTTTTCCACGTACCATTTTCATGGTGGAGTTGATGAGACCGTTGGTTTCGGTAAATGCTTCAGGAAGCAGTGCCACTGCTGTCGGAAGCCATCTTTCCGGAAACATGCCGTCAAATTTTCCACCTTTCTTGTAGGCATCCACTTCCTGCTGTACCAGCTTCAATACGGCTTCTTCAAATCCGGAAGTGCCAATCTTGATCCCTTTTTTCTCCAGTTCATGCTTGATGGCATTCATGTTGGGCACTACCATCCCCACAGTATAGGGGTTCTGGTTATTGTACAACATCACCTGGTCGAGGAACGGGGATTGATCCACCATGGCTTCCTCAATCCCTTCAGGACTGAATTTCTCACCATCGTTGCTGATCAGCAGGCTTTTGAACCTGCCCAGTACATGCAGGAAACCGTCGGCATCCATGAAACCCATATCTCCGGTATGCAGCCAACCCTCTTTAATGGTCTCTTCTGTGGCTTTGGGATTCTTCCAGTATCCTACCATCACATTGTCGCCTTTGATGGTGATTTCTCCCTTTTCCCCAAGTGGAAGTTCTTTTCCCTTGTCGTCGACAATTTTAAGTTCCATGTATTTTACCAACTTGCCTGATGACCCGAATTTGATGGCGTCAAGCGTATTGCTGGAGATGACGGGCGATGATTCCGAGAGGCCATATCCCTGGCACATCGGAATCCCGATGGCATAGAAAAACCGCTGCAGTTCGGTATCCAGCAGCGCACCTCCGCCGATGAAATATTTCATTTCTCCACCGAAACTTTCACGGATCTTGCTGAATAGAATCTTGTCGAAAAGGGAATTAATGGGCTTTAACAGGGCCCGGGCCCCTTTCCCTTTGTCCCATCCAATGCCATTGTACGTGTAAGCCACTTTCAGTGCGAAATTAAAGAGAGCTGAGGTCACTTTTCCTTTTTTCTGAATGCCGGATTCGATGTTTTTCCTGAAGTTCTTTGCCAGTGCCGGCACGCTCATCATAATGTGGGGCTTGACTTCCAATATGTTTTTCGGAACATTTCGCAATGCCTCCAGGGGCGACCTGCCCGCATCGACCGACGCGACAGCCGCTCCGTTGTACATAAAACAATACATGCAGGCGGTATGGGCGAAGGAGTGGTCCCAGGGAAGCAGGGTAAGGGTTCTCCAATTGTGGTCAATTTTGGTCAGCGTGTTGGCCTGAACCGTATTGGCTGCGTAATTGAGATGGGATAACATAATCCCTTTGGGATCGGCTGTTGTCCCGGAGGTGTAACTGATATTGGCCAGGTCGTTAGGGCCTATGTTTTTCCAAACTTTTTCCAGTTTTCCGGGATCACTTTTCAACAATTCGTCACCGAGTTGTTTGACTGCTTCAAAACTGATGTCTCTTTCACCCGGATTCTCTTTTCCATCGAGGTAGATTACCTTTTCCAGGTCAGGAAGTGAACTCCTGATTTCTTCTGCTTTGGGCGATTGGTTCCGGGAGACGACCAGCATTTTGGATTCAGCGTGTTTCATTCTGAAAATGAGTTCCGACTGTGCATCCAATTTGGTGGAGAGAGGTACGTTGATGGCTCCTGCGTAAAGGATTCCCAGTTCTGCAATTGCCCAATCAGGCCGCCCTTCTGAAATCAACCCTATACGGTCGCCCTTCTGAATCCCCAGTTGTAACAGTCCGGCAGCAAATCTGAGCACCTCTTCCCGGGTCTGACGGTATGTAATTCCTGCATAATGGTCCCCTTTTTTCTCCATCAGGTAGATCCTGTCGGAATACTTTTCGACGCTGGTTTCAAACAACTCAACAATACTCTTCATAAGTTTGAATTTTATTTTAACTTGTTAGAAAATTAATCAAAGCGACTGCTGAAGAGGAGAAACGAATCCTCCGGACAAAATTTTACCCGTCTCCGGGTAAATCATTTGTCAAATGTAGTTATTTTTAAGAAATATTTTTTTCCTGATTGCCGCAATTCTGTTTGCCGGGGAGTTGGGTGCAATTGGGAATCTAAAAGTGTATTCACGGATGAGTGTCCGGTACATTGTAAAACCTGAAAACTGAAATCCAGACTGATGTCCAGAAATTTTATTGAGTATGATCCGGAATCTCGTGTTCCAAAGTACCGGCAGATCGTTAATTCCATCAAACAGGCTATTGACCGGAAAACAATCAGGAAAGGGGAAAAGATACCTTCTATTAATCAGGTCTGTGCTTTGTGCAATCTGAGCCGCGATACAGTAATGATGGCTTACAAAGAACTGAAATCTCATGGTATTATATCCAGTAACAAGGGGAAAGGTTACTTCGTGGAAAGTACGGATATACGGCTTGAAGAAAGAATATTTTTACTTTTCGACGAGCTCAATGTTTTCAAGGAAGATCTGTACAATGCATTTCTTGAAGGTTTGAATTCAGATGCCTCAGTGGATGTTTTCTTTCATCATTTTAATTACCAGGTTTTCAAGAATCAGATTTTAGAGAGCATAGGGAAGTATACGACCTATGTAATTATGCCTGCCTCTTTTGACAATGTGGGTCATATTCTACAGAAATTGCCTGATGACAGGGTGTATATCCTGGATCGGCTGAAGCCGGAACTCAGCAAGTATCCGGTTATTTACCAGGATTTTGAGGCTGACATGTATGAGGGTTTAAAGACCTTATCCGGTTTGCTGGAGAAATACCGCAGAATGGTTTTTGTCCATCCAGGAGGAAAGGAACCTGCGGAGCGGATTCCCGGTTTCAAACGTTTTTGCACTGAAAAAAAAATGGATTTCAAGGTGGTAAAATCAATGGTTGAAATAAGTCCGTTGCTGTATGATGTTTTTCTGGTTCCTTCCGACAGGACCCTGGTGGAACTGATTAAAATTGCCCGTGAATCGGAATTTGAAATTGGGGAGAATTTCGGGATAATTTCTTTCAATGAAAGCATGCTGAAAGAGGTGGTGGCCGGAGGTATTACCACCATATCGACCGATTTCCCGCAGATGGGAAGAAAATTGGCTGATATGATTCTTCACCGGAGCGGTTCCAGGTTAATAAATCGTTCCGGTGTAATTGTCAGGAATTCCCTGTGATAAAAATGAAGAATTTTTAATGTATGTATGATATAATCGGAGATGTGCACGGGCACGCTACTTTGCTAAGGAATCTGTTGAAAAATCTGGGATATTCCAAAAACAGATCCGGGTTTTCGCATCCTGAACGGAAGGCTGTATTTGTGGGAGATTTTGTGAACCGGGGGCCTGAAATAAGGCAGACCCTGCAAATCATCCGGAGCATGACTGACCAGGGCAGTGCCGTGGCTATTTTGGGAAATCACGAGATCAATGCATTGCTTTATTCCATGAAGCGGGACAAAAAAGGGCCGCTCCTTTCCGTGGTCGGAAAGCGTTATGGTTCGGTGGCTGAAACCATCCTTCAGTTCAAAAATGACCCCGAAGAATGGAAGGAGTACCGCAAGTGGCTCCGTACGCTTCCTTTGTTTTATGAATCCGATGGAATAAGGGTAGTCCATGCGTGCTGGAAGGATGACCATATCCGGCTACTCCGCGATGAACTGTTCTCCGGCATAATTCCCAAATCTGTGATAAGGGACCTGGTTCTGGATTCCAGATCGGCCCTTTCTCAGGCTATCCTCCAGACTACCCGCGGGATTCACCTGATCATGCCTCCGAATCTCAAGGTTTTTGACAGTCAGAGACGCCCTCACCACCTTTTCAGGATCCGGTGGTGGACAAGGGCCGAAGGGCTTACCTTCAGACAATACGCCTTTGAGAGCAAATTCAGGTTGCCGGACTATACCATTCCACCCGAGATTCTTCCGGAGGCCGCCCCATACCCTGAGGATGCGCCGCCCCTTTTCTTCGGCCATTATTGTCGAGGCAACGGTCCTTTTGTGGTCAGGGATAACCTCTGTTGTGTCGATGCCTGTGTCACCGGCAGGAGGCGGCTGGCAGCCTACAGGTGGGATGGAGAATCCAATTTAGATGCCGGAAAGATGGTATTTTCAAGGTGATCATTTCCTCGCTGAATTACATCCATTGCAAATTCAAAGCCGTGAAAAAACAAATTTCATACTTCCGGCTTTATTTCATTGTTTTTTTTGGACGGACCTTGTACCATAAAAAAAAAGATCTATATTTGCACCACTTTTGAAAACAATCAAGTTTGGTTCAAAAGGTGTTCATAGAAAAATGGTGCGGTAGTTCAGTTGGTTAGAATAACGGCCTGTCACGCCGTGGGTCGCGGGTTCGAGTCCCGTCCGCACCGCCAGGGGGAGCAGATTGCTCCCTTTTTTTGTGCCCAAAAACGACGTATTACATATCCTCCAACTCCTTCTATGATAGTTCGTACTTACCCTTTTCCACTTCAGCCAGAAACCGGGAGGGTCGGTTGAATACGGCATCCCATGACTGGATATAGGATGGCATGGTGATGAACAGATTCTCCTTTGCCCGGCTCGAAGCCACATAAAAAAGCCTGCGCTCCTCTTCCAACTCCTGAATAGTTTCCATGGACCGGACCGAAGGCAACAATCCGTCCAGGGCGTGGGGGATGAAAACCGTGTGCCATTCGAGTCCCTTGGCAGAATGGATGGTGGAAACCACCACCGGCTTTTCGTCCACATTCAACAGCGGGGTATTCTGCTGCTGGTAGCGGTTAGAAGGGGGCTCCAGCGTGAAATCAGCCAGGAACTTTTGCAAGTCGCTGTACTTCGCTGCAATGATCCGGAAGGTCTCCAGATCCCTGATCCTGACTTCGTAGTCGTCTTCGAGTTGTTTGAGACGGGGAATATAATAAGGATAAAGGATGTCGAGCATCTGCACCGGCGATAACCCGTCTTCGTTCAGTTTTCCGTAAAGCTGATCGATTTTCTCCAGCTCTTCGTAGTATTTCTTTCCCTGGAAACGGCCAAAGTTGATCTTACCCGCGTTGGCATGCAGAAGGGTGACAATTTCGCTGGCCCTTACCTTTCCGATTCCTTCATTCAACTGGAGGATCCTGTACCATGCCAAGGCATCCAGCGGATTCTGCGTGATTTTCAGAAATGCGACGATGTCTTTTACATGGCGTCTCTCGCTGAATTTAATGCCGCCCACCACCACGAAAGGAATCTGGCGCTTCATCAGCTCTGCCTGCACATAGTTGCTCTGCCATGAGGCTCGGGTCAGCACTGCAAATTCGGAGAAATCCAGGTCGTTCCCTCTGATCTCCATGATTTTCTCCACAATATATTCAGCCTCTTCAATCCCGTCGGCAAAACGGCAGACTACCGGTTTCTTGTGGGATGGAATCGTGGAGAAGAGCCGCTTTTTGAATCCTATCCGGGCATTGCCGATCACGTCGTTGGCAAAATCGAGGATTCCCTGTCCGCTGCGGTAATTCTGTTCGATCTTTACGATCCGGCAATCGGGGAACGATGCCGGAAAACGGAGGATATTCTCGAAATTGGCGCCACGGAAGGAGTAAATGCTCTGGGAATCGTCACCCACCACCGTCACGTTGCTCCTTCCGCGGCACAGGAGCTCCACAATCTCCCGCTGAATGTTGTTGGTGTCCTGGAATTCGTCAACAAGGACATATCTGATCCTTTCCCTGAGCTTGTTGCGGAACACTTCGTTGTCGCGGAGCTTATCCCTGAGGACCGACATCAGGTCGTCATAGTCCATCAGGTTCGAAGCCCTTTTGTAGGCTTCATATGCCCGGTTCAGGATTTCAAGTTCGGAGAGGAAACAGACATATCCGTCGAAATACTTCACCAGAGTGTCGGCGATGGAGAGTTCATGGTTCCTCGCTTTGGAAATGATTTCCTGAACAAGGTCCTTCTTCGGAAAGGGGCGTTCCTTTTTCTGTCTGGCCAATCTCAGCTCATTTTTCAGCAGGTCGATGATGTCTTCCCCATCCTTGTCGTCAATAATCGAGAAGTTGGAAGGGATTCCCGTCAGGCTGCCGTATTGTCTCAGCACACTGTTGGAGAAGCCGTGAAAGGTGCCTCCCATGACGTTGCTGCTGACCGATTTGTCTCCCAGAAGCTTCTCAACGCGCTCCAGCATCTCGTTGGCCGCCTTCCGGGTAAAAGTGAGCAGGAGGATCTGGGCCGGGTTGATGCCATTTTCGATAAGCCAGCTTACTTTGTAGGTGATCACCCGGGTTTTCCCGCTTCCGGCACCGGCAATGACCAGGAGGGGGAAGTTCACTGCTAAAACTGCAGCCAGTTGCTGCAGGTTCAGGTCGCCTGCATAGTCGATCCGGTATTTCTTCTCAGACTTGAATTCCTGTTCCGGCAACAGCCTTGCCGGCATGTTGTCGGTAATGGTTCTCAGTTCCCTGATCTTCCGGTCGGTCTCCTCATCGATGGGTATCTCCCCGTATTGCTGCATCGTGAAGTCTGCGAGGTCACTTTTTTTGAGGGCTGTGCCTCCGGTTGGGGATTCAGTCTTGAGGGTGAGGCTGGCAATCAGCTCCTCCAGGGGTAAATCCTGCGATTCGGCCTCTTCCCTCAGCAGGTTCATGATTTTATCTTTCAGGTTGCTCATAAGCTGTTTGTGTGATTAGATTCTGATCTTTTTGCAATCCTAAAATAGCAATATTTATGGCGTCACCAACGCGGGAATATATTTTAGTTTCAAATCCCTTTTCACCTGCCCGGAGAGAAAAATAGGCCGGAATTTCTTATTAAGGGATCACAATTTTTCGTACATTTAGAATTAAATCGATTATGAAATTATTCCGGAGGACCTTCCTATGAAGAATGAAACCAAATCGAGACGTGAAGCTTTAAAACTTTTAGGCAGGACAGGTTTGTTCCTGGGAGCAGTGCCCGTTTTCTTTACAAGTTTAAAGATTACGGCCTTGGATGCAACCGGCATGACGGAGGATGTGCCCGGGTCACCCCAACTGAGGACTACACTGGACCAGGAAAAAGCTTTCATCAGCGGATCCGGGTCCAGTTTGACCGTTAAGGTCACCGGAAAGCCGGGCAGGGTTTTCTACGTGACCTTTGCCCTGGCCAATATCAGGGACAGCTACAGGAAAATTCCAGGATCTGAGGGAGTTATCAATGCGAGGGGAACCGGCAGTGTTACCCTCAATACCCAGGCAATCCCCACAGCTAAAGTTTTCCTGAAGGTTATCACGGGAGAACGCGACAATGTGAAAACCATGCTTGCGGAAACCGAACCGGTCACCTTATCCATCAGGGACGGGCTGATCAGTACTTTCGATGGCACCATCAGCCGTCCGCTCCTGGCGACATATGATTCACCCACGAATGTGCTGATTGCCATGGCAGCCACACAGGATAATAAAATTCTGTTGCGGTAATCAGAAACCATTCCTCACCTGTTTTTGAAGAGCTACCAGGCAGGTGCAATAACTTCTATGATGGAAAGAGGCAGAAAAAAGACGCTGGCCCTGAAGCAGCGATTGGTTTGTCATGCTGAAAATGGTCTCAGGTCTGTCCCCATAGAGAAAACCGTTCAACATATTGAACAATTCTTTCTTAAAAGCCCCCTTGAAGTCCAGTTTACATTTATCAAAAAGGGAGGCGGGGGAATCAACAGGGCTATTTTGAAATACCATTCTCCGGAAGGTAAGGCGGAAGATAAGCATTATTTCGGCAAGGGATTGACCATTGGTCAGAATATCGCCAGCGCCGGCTTTGAGTTTTTTGAGCGATATTGTGCCCGGATGAGGCCTGATGACCGGTTGAGGGAAGCTTCCTATGATGAGCTTGATGGGAACGCTGTCGATCCACGCTTGTTTCACCTTGGGAAATCTTCCTTCGATCCTGCTTTGAAGATCGATTGGATTTGGGGTTACTCCCTGACCAGGGAAATACCGGTCCTGGTCCCGGCTAACCTGGTATTTCTCCCTTACCGGCCTGATAAGATGGAGAAAAACATTGTTTTGTCGGACTCCAATGGAATCGCTGCCGGAAACAATCCGGAAGAAGCCATCCTGCATGCGCTCCTGGAGGTCATAGAACGCGACCAGGTCAATATCAGCGAATACAACAGGTTGCCTGTCTGGCTGATTGCTCCGGAAAGTATTCCGGATGTTTGCCGGCCGCTGGTTAAAAATCTGAAAAGCAAAGGCTTCGGGGTCTCTCTTTTTGCCGGAAGTTCTGATTTGCCGATACCCTTTATCATTGCTTTCCTTCAGCACAGGAAGGTAATTTCCCGTTGCTCCGTTGCCTACGGTGCCTATCCCGATCCGGTCATTGCCCTTGAGCGGGCGCTGACCGAGGCCGTCCAGATGCTGCCTCCTTCAGGCAACCACGGGGGGTGGCTTGAATCAGGAGCTCCGGAGTTTTACCGGTCAGGATCTCATGAGGAGATTCCTTTTAGTTCCCTGGAAAATCTGGCAACCAACGACATCACGGAAACCATCCGGAAATGTGTATCCATTCTAAGAGATACTGGCTCGGAAGTATTTGTGGTTGATTTAAGCCATCCGGATATCCCCTTCCCTTCAGTCAGGGTACTGGCCACTCGCATGCAGCCCCGGTTAAATGAAGACTCCATGCGAATTTCTGAACGTTTTTTCGATGTTCCGGTCAGACTTGGTTTCAGGAAAACCCCCCTTGCCAACCATGAAGTCAAAACCTGGCCGATTTGCGGTTACCGGTAAAAACAGAATAATATTTGCTGCTTTTATGCCGGATAAGGTTTATATGATGTAACTTTCGTTAGCTAAATTGAATGGTTATGAAAACGAACGTTACGCTTATTCTGTTTTGCATTCTTTGGACAAGCTCACAGAAATAAATTAATTCGAGTTTAAGAATCTTTTGTTCGAATTGTGTGCGTTCTTGAAGATGGGATTCTCAAAATTTACGCCATTTAACGTTTATTGGCATGGTTTCCTGATCACCGGCGGGTGAAAGAATATCTTTGAGAAAAATAAAAGTATACGATGAGGAGTTTAAAGATAGGTAACCTTACCATACACATTCCGGTCATACAAGGGGGTATGGGGGTAGGCATTTCACTGTCGGGACTGGCTGCCGCCGTTGCCAACGAAGGTGGGGTAGGCGTGATCTCCAGTGCCGGACTGGGAATTTTGTACAGGGATTTTTCGGATGACTTCCTTGAAGCCAGCATACATGGATTAAAGGAAGAGATCCGCAAGGCCAGGGAAAAGACACGGGGAATCATCGGGGTCAACGTGATGGTGGCCATGACCAATTTTGCCGACATGATCAGAACCTCGATCGCCGCAAAAGTGGATATCATCATCGCCGGGGCCGGATTGCCACTCGATCTCCCATCTTTTCTGAAAAAGGAGAGTGTCACCAAACTCGTTCCGATTGTGTCGTCGGCCAGGGCTGCCAGGGTTATCTGCGAGAAATGGAAATCAAATTATGATTACCTGCCCGATGCCGTCATTGTGGAAGGTCCAAAAGCCGGCGGACATTTGGGTTTCAAAGAAGAACAAATCAGCGATGAAAATTTTACGCTGGAAAAACTGGTGCCGGAAATCGTGAGCGAACTCAAAACCTTTGAAGAAAAATACGACCAGCCCATTCCCCTTATTGCTGCCGGCGGAATTTATACCGGCCGGGATATCCATGAGATCCTGAAGCTTGGCGCTTCCGGGGTGCAGATGGGCACCCGGTTCGTCACCACCCATGAATGCGATGCCTCCGAAGGATTCAAACAATCGTACCTGAATGCTGAAGAAAAAGATGTTGAAATCATAAAAAGTCCGGTCGGCATGCCAGGGCGTGCCATTCTGAGCAATTTCATTGCCAAGGTCCGGGAGGGGAAGAAACAACCTGGTAAGTGCCCCTATAAGTGCATCAAAACATGCGATATAGAAAAGAGCCCCTATTGTATTATTGTGGCTTTGATCAATGCGTTGAAGGGGAATTTCGAAAATGGGTTTGCATTCGCCGGAGCAAATGCTTTCAGGGCAACACAGATCATCTCTGTCAAAGAGACTTTTCAGGCGCTCCGGAAGGAATTTGAAGAAAGCTGAAATGGACGCTGCCGTAGTGGCGCATTTCCAGGAATCCCGGCAAATCCTGAAAACGGTATTTTTTAGGATGCTCGAATATCAGGAGGCCACCAGGTTTCGTCACCCCTGACTGCAGGATCTTCTCCGCGATGTTGTCAAATCCCGGCATATCATAGGGAGGATCGGCAAAGACCAAATCGTAGGTCTGGCTGGTTCTCATCATCACCCGAAAGGCGTCATCCTGGATCAGCCTGAGGTTGGTTATACCCAATTCCTCTGTTACTTTTCTGATGAACCGGCAGTGGACAAAATCCTTTTCGACGGCGGTCACGGTGCGGCAGCCCCGGCTGGCCAGTTCGAAGCTGATGCTTCCTGTGCCCGAAAAGAGATCCAGTGCATCGGTTTCCTCCCAGTTGATACGGTTCTCCAGGATATCAAAGAGGCTCTCCTTGCTGAAATCGGTTGTGGGCCTTGACCGGAAAGCCTTTCCGGGAACGAACTGACGACCTTTGTATTTTCCGCCTACTATACGCATGGTTAAAGAAGTGTTATTCCGGGTAAACAGTACGCCGGGATCTCCTGATTTTCAGGGTGAAGTCCTTGTCCGGGAAGATACCGGGAAATTTCTGCCTGGCCAAAATATTGCCGGGCAAGATTAAAGCAGGCATTTTCCCCGTTAATATTCCCGGAGAATCTTACAGGCAGGCCTTGAACCTCAGGAAGGGTCCCTGCTGAAAGAAGGTAGTACAAAAAGTCCCCGGGGGTTTGGTACCGGTAGGTGTTGAGAAACTTCAGGCCTTTGTCGTTAAAGGAAATGGCATAAAACCAGGTTTCGTGCAGGTGTATGAAAAGTGAAGGGGTTTCTGTGCGGGCAAAGTTCCGGAGTAAAAGGGCCACCTCGTGCCCGATTGTACACCCGGGATGCAATTCCAGCAGGAAGTTGTACAAGGAAATGGAAACGGGAAAGGAAAGACTGGCATTCAGCGTTTCCATTGTTGTTGTAAGGATTTCGGTCCCTGTGACCAGTTTGGTGTCGCCGGAAAGAATCCCGGATGCCAGCTTCCCGGAAAAAAGAGGTTGTGGTATTAGTGAAAATTCCGGATCTGAGAAATAGATTTCCGTCTTCAGGAAGGGTTTGTTTGTCAATCCCTGTTCATCGTAAATCTCCCTGATCTTTCGCAACAACAGCTTTTCGTTAGGGTAGGAGAAAGGGTAATGGCTAAGACGTACGATTTCTCCCTTTTCTTTGATCATAAATAAAAATCCATCCAGGCCAGCCTGGATGGATAATTCATATCGTGAAGAATCGGATAAGTCGAAAGTTTCTTTCCGGAAATTCAGCTCCTGCATCAGATGTTATTCCCAGTTTCCTGCGTTGTTGTTGGTTTCGGTCAGTGATCCCACTTTCAGCCCGGGATATTTTTCCTGTACCCTGCGCTGGTCGTTCAGATTAATGCGGAGTTGTTCGTCGAGTCCGCGAAGAATGATGTTGTTATGGGCCTTCGCTTCGAAAACGGGAACTTTGATTCCTGATCCGGTTGAGATGACGGTGGCACCCAACTGGAATTCAGCAATGGTATCCGAAACCGGAATATATCTGAGCTGATCGATGTTGTAACCTTCTCCAAAAAGGGAAGTAAGAACACTTTCCCTGATGGTGTCACGAACAATCAAACCCATCTGGAGAGCCTTCTTTTCAGTTATGCCTTTTTCCAGCATGCTGTCGGTAATATTCCCGATTTTCCTGACCAGTTTAAGCGAGTCTTTCTTGACGAAATTGATCAGGGTATCCCAACTTCCTGTGAACCGGCCATGCGCATCTTTAAAAGCCACCTGGGCTTTGCGAATGTCCTTGAGCCTCTCGATTGTGACGCTGTAACGGGCATTTTTTTCTTTTTCAAAATCGATAGGTCTCTTGATGCTGGTGTAAATCAGGTAGGTCAAACCTGCTGCAATTACAAATAGCACGACTTGCAATACTGTTTTCATTGTTATAATTTTTGTTAGTTTATTTTCGTTTGCTTGCAAAATTATAAAAAAAAATCATTTACCTTCCCTCGGGTTAATTATTTTAAGGTCAATGCTTAAAAATCATCTTGTTACACTTCTGAAAGGAGAAGAAGAATTCCAACTTACAGCCAGTCAGTCTGTTATGATTGAGAAACTGGCTGATTTCATGGTTTCAGCTTCTCCTGAACCTGTTTTTGTGATCAGGGGATATGCGGGTACCGGTAAAACGACAATGATCAATCAGCTAACCCTTACCCTGGATACGCTCAATATAAAGTCGGTTCTGTTGGCGCCAACCGGCAGGGCAGCAAAGGTTTTATCGGGATATACCGGCAAAAATGCCTACACCATCCACAAGAAAATTTACCGGCAGCAATCGTCTGCCGATGGTTTTGGCGCTTTTGTGCTGGATCGGAATCTGCATAAATATACCTGGTTTATCGTGGATGAGTCTTCCATGATTTCGAATCAGGCCACCGAGAGCACGGTTTTTGGTTCCGGCAGGTTGCTGGATGACCTCATGGAATACGTATTCTCGGGTGAAGGATGCCGGCTGGTATTGGCCGGTGACTCTGCACAGCTTCCTCCGGTGGGAATTTCAGTAAGTCCGGCCCTTGATGTGAAACTGCTGGAACAATATGGTTTCGAAATTACCGACAGTGAGCTGACAGATGTGGTTCGTCAGGAAAGAGAGTCGGGAATATTGTTCAATGCAACAAGGATTCGTGAAATGATCTTTTCCGACAGCGATTCTTCCGGATTTTTCAGAATTGTGTTGCCTGAAAAAGGAGAGCCGGAAAGGGTGTCAGGGGCTGACCTGATGGAGAAACTTTCACTGTCGTACGAAAAATACGGGATTCGGGAAACCACTGTGCTGACGCGATCCAACAAAAGGGCAAATCTGTATAACCAGGGAATCCGGAATTCTATTCTGTACCGGGATTCGGAAATTGCAAGGGGTGATTTGTTGATGGTGGTCAAGAACAACTATTTCTGGCCGGGGGAAGATGACGGAATCGACTTCATCGCCAATGGGGATACGGGTGAAATCACGCACATTTATGGAGTTGAAGAATTGTATGGTTTCCGCTTTGCGCACGTCAGCCTCAAACTGATCGATTATGAGGATGTGGAAATCGAGTGTAAAATAATTCTGGATACCCTAAGTGTAGAAACTGCTTCACTCTCCAGGGAAGAGCAGATGCGGCTTTTCAATGCAGTATCCGAAGATTATGCCGACATTGGCAACAAGCGGGAAAGGTGGAAGAAAATAAAGGCAGATCCGTGGTTCAACGCCTTGCAGGTTAAGTTCGCTTACGCAGTAACCTGCCACAAAGCCCAGGGAGGGCAATGGTTTTCTGTCTTTATCGACACCGGATTTCTGACTGAAGAGATGATTGACAGGGATTTCCTGCGATGGCTTTATACTGCATTTACCCGGTCGAAAGAGAAATTGTACCTGGTGAATTTCGACAAACGGTTTTTTGAAGAAGAAAAGTAAGGCAGAAGAGCCATAAGGAATCTGCATTTTCCGGTCTCTGATGCAGGATTATCAGTGTCTGCTTACCCGGAATGTTGCCCCGTCGGTGGCGGGTTCCGTTTCCGGAAAAATTGCACGGGCTTCGAGCAGAAAAGGTCCAGTGTCCTTGTACCGGGTCGAAAAATGGCCGATAATCAACTTTTTTGCTTCTGCATTCCGGGCAATGGTGGCAGCCTGTGCAGCCGTGGAATGCAATGTTTTCCCTGCCCATTCTTCAAGTTCTGTAAGAAATGTGGCCTCATGGTAGAGCAGGTCAGCCCCTTTTACAAATTCAGCGACCGGTTCATGGTAGGCGGTATCGCTGCAAAATGCATAGGATCGTGGGGTGGGAGGAGGAATTGTCAGTTCGTGATGGGGTATCACCTTCCCGTCTTCGTCAGTGAAGCCGGCTCCTTCCTTTATCGCCTTTAATTGTCTGATGGGAATTTGGTAGCGGGTGATTTTTTCCTTGATAAGGTTGGGAAGCTGTTTCTTTTCACTGAAGCGAAATCCGCAGCAGGGGATGGAATGCTTCAGTGGAAAGGAGTGCACTTCTGCCACTGAATCAGAATAAATAAGTTCGGAAGTTTTGAAATTGAGGGGATGGAAGACAATCCGGAATCCCAGTTCTCCTTTGAGGTGGTCGAGGATAGGCTGGATAAGTCTTTTGAGTTCGGAATGGGCGTAGAGGTGGAGATCGCTGCGGATGCCGAGCAGGTTCCGGGTTGAGATGAATCCCGGAAGTCCCAGAAAATGGTCTCCATGGAGATGGGAAATAAAAATATGACGGATCCGGTCAAAACTGAATTTGAATTGCCTGAGTCTGATCTGTGTTCCTTCCCCGCAATCAATCAAAAAAAACCGCTCATGTACGTTGAGCACATGAGCGGTCGGATATTTTTCAGATGTAGGAATTGCAGAGCTGCTTCCCAGGATCGTCAGTTCAAAGGTCATTCTCCTCTTCTTCTGAATTCAGGAACTGCTTTCTTTTCAGCAATGCTTCCGCCTCATCCACAGTTTTGGTAATCAGCAGGACGGTATGAAGCATCGAAATTCTGAAAATGGATTCCACATCGGGTTGTAAACCGGTGACAATACAGGCTCCAATGGCCTCTTCACACAAGCGGTTGGCAACCAGCACAGCACGAAGGCCGGAAGAATCACAATATTTACAGCCGGTCAAATCAAGCACGATATTCTTCTCTCCCTCACCACTAATCACAACCAGTTGCGATTTCAGGTCAGGAGCATTGTTGGTATCGAGTTTTTCTGACAGAACTTTTACCAGCGTGTAGTTTTCTTTTTTTTCTATTTCAAATGACATGTCTACAATTTACGAAAAAACAACGGACAGCTGACTAATTTTTAGCTTTTTTTTCGTCTGCTTCCATTTGAGTTTTCAATGCAGCCAGATCGGAGATGTCACCAAGCGTCGTTCTTTCACTATTGTCAACCATCGTTTTCATCGCCTTTTTGGTGGAACGGCCTTCAGATTTCTTCTTCGCTGATTCTTCGGCCTTCTTTTCATCTTCGTAAACCCTTGAATGGGATACGATGATCCGCTTGGCCGATTTATTGAACTCAATCACTTTGAAGTCGAGTTTTTCATCGAGTTTCACCTGGGTTCCATCTTCCTTCACAAGGTGGCGGGGGGTGGCAAAGCCTTCCACGCCATAAGGCAGTGCGATCACAGCACCTTTGTCCATCAATTCCACGATTGTTCCTTCATGAACAGAATCGCTGGTGAAAATGGTTTCAAAAACATCCCATGGGTTTTCCTCAAGTTGTTTATGACCCAGGCTCAGCCGGCGGTTTTCCTTGTCGATATCCAGGACAACCACTTCAATTTCCTCGTTAATGCCGGTAAATTCTGACGGATGCTTGATCTTTTTGGTCCAGCTCAGGTCACTGATGTGAATCAGACCATCCACACCCTCTTCGATTTCAACAAAAACACCAAAATTCGTGAAATTCCTCACTGTGGCTTTATGGGTGGTTCCCAGGCCAAAGCGGGTTTCGATTTGCTCCCAGGGGTCGTTCTTCAGTTGTTTGATTCCAAGTGACATTTTCCGCTCGTCACGGTCAAGGGTCAGGATCTGTGCATCCACTTCGTCACCGACTTTCAGGAAGTCCTGGGCGCTGCGAAGATGCTGGCTCCATGACATTTCGGACACGTGGATCAGTCCTTCTACTCCGGGTGCGATTTCCACAAAAGCTCCGTAGTCGGCCAGAACCACCACTTTCCCTTTCACGGTGTCACCTACCTTCAGCCCTTCACTCAGTTTGTCCCATGGATGCGGGGTAAGCTGTTTAAGTCCAAGTGCAATCCTTTTCTTGTCATCGTCGAAGTCGAGGATCACCACATTCAGTTTCTGGTCAAGTTCCACAATTTCATTGGGATGGATGATCCGACCCCATGAAAGATCGGTAATGTGAATGAGCCCGTCGACACCACCCAGGTCAATGAAGACACCGTAAGAGGTGATGTTCTTGACAGTTCCTTCCAGAACCTGTCCTTTTTCAAGTTTCGAAATGATTTCTTTCTTCTGGAGTTCCAGTTCTTCTTCGATAAGTGCCTTGTGTGATACGACCACATTGCGGAATTCGTGGTTGATCTTCACGACCTTGAACTCCATGGTCTTACCCACATAAATATCGTAGTCACGGATGGGTTTCACGTCGATCTGAGAACCGGGAAGGAAGGCTTCAATCCCCAGTGCATCGACAATCATACCACCTTTTGTTCTGCATTTAATGAACCCTTTGATGATTTCTCCATTGTCGTGCGCTTCGTTAATCTTTTCCCATGACCTCATGGCACGGGCTTTCTTGTGCGACAGAATCATCTGACCCTTGGGGTCTTCCAAATTCTCCACGTACACATCCACTTTGTCGCCAACCTTCATTTCAGGGTTGTAACGGAATTCGTTAAGACTCACAATCCCATCGGATTTGTAGCCAATGTCAATCACTACCTCACGCTTGTTCATGGAAATCACGGTACCTTCCTGTACTTCCTTTTCCTGAACGGTGTTGAGTGTATTGTTGTAAAGATTTTCCAACTCGCCGCGACGACGGGCTGTGTAAGCATCCATGCCGGATTCAAGACTTTCCCAGTCAAATTCCTCGGCTTTGGGTTGAACGGGGCTGACTTTTGAAGCAACTTCAGTTACTTCAGTTACTTCAGCTTCAGCTGACTCCCGGATTTCCGGATTTTCGTTTGCAATTTCAGTCATGTAATTGTTAATCAATTAATAAGTTAGACATTATTTCTATTAAGAAACCGGCCGCAAAAGTATAATTAAACCACGGATTATCAAAATATTTGCTTCTTTTTTAAGCAGGTTTTGTGCCTCCAGCAAACGACTTTTGTTTTATCCTCATCCGGGGGATAAGAACGGGTGAAAAATTGCTTCGTCCTGCAGAATTGTTACTTTTGAAAAAAAAAAACAATGAAAGGAATTATATTGGCTGGTGGCGCAGGAACCAGGCTTTATCCGGTGACCCGGAGCATCTCCAAACAGATTTTACCTGTATATGACAAGCCCATGATTTATTATCCCCTCTCGGTATTGATGCTGGCCGGAATCAGGGAAATACTGGTTATCTCAACACCAACCGATATTCACCTATATGAGGAGCTTTTCGGAAACGGTCACCAGCTCGGTCTTGATATCAGCTATAAGGTGCAGCCTTCGCCCGACGGGTTGTCACAGGCTTTCATCCTGGGAGAGGAATTTATCGGGGGTGATAAAGTGTGTATGATTTTGGGCGACAATATTTTTTACGGGTATAATTTCAGAAGTATCCTGGAGGATGCAGCTTCACTGGAAGATGGGGCGGTTGTATTTGGTTATTATGTGACAGATCCTGAGCGATATGGCGTTGTGGAGTTTGACCACGCCGGAAAGGTAATCAGCATCGAAGAGAAACCCGGCAAGCCCCGGTCCAATTATGCGGTTACAGGGCTTTACTTTTATTCGAACGATGTGGTGGCAAAAGCAATGGCCTTAAAACCATCTGCCCGTGGTGAGCTGGAAATTACAGACCTGAACAGGCTTTATCTGGAAGAGGGAAGACTCAATGTAAAGTTGCTGGGCCGTGGTTTTGCCTGGCTTGATACAGGTACCCACGACAGTTTGCTTCAAGCCTCCAACTTTATTGCTACCATTGAACAAAGGCAGGGACTCAAAGTCTCCTGCATCGAGGAGATTGCCTACAAAAAGGGATTCATCTCCCGTGAACAACTCATCCTGCTGGCTGAACCCCTGAAGAAAAATCAGTATGGCCAGTATTTGCTGAAACTGGCAGGCAACCAGATCAAATCTTTTTAAAATGAGAATAGTTGAAACTCCTTTGGCGGATTTAAAGGTAATTGAGCCAAAAGTTTTTGAGGATCATAGAGGTTATTTTTTAGAAACATACAACAGGGAGCAGTTTTTGCAGTCCGGCATTTCATCCGGTTTTATACAGGATAATGAATCAATGTCATCAAGAGGTGTGATCCGTGGGTTGCATTACCAGCTGGATCCCTTTGCCCAGGCAAAACTGGTCAGGGTCATTACCGGCGCTGTGTTTGATGTGGCTGTGGACCTCCGGAAAGGATCACCGACGTTTGGGAAGTGGTTCGGGACAGAACTTTCGGGAGAGAATAAACTCCAGATGCTGATTCCAAGGGGATTTGCCCATGGGTTTTCTGTGCTCTCCACAACTGTGGTCTTTGCCTACAAGTGTGACAATTATTACAACAAGCAGGCTGAAAGAGGGATCCGTTTTAACGATCCTTTTCTGGCCATTGACTGGCAGCTATCCGGGGAAGAGTGGCTGGTATCGGATAAAGACCGGATGGCCCCCCTTTTCGCGCAGGCTGAAATGAATTTTATATAAAGGTGAAAAAAATAGTCGTAACGGGTGCCAACGGGCAGTTGGGCAGTGAAATGCGGAAATTGTCGCCGCAGTTTCCGGCCTTCAATTTTTGTTTTTCAGATTATGATACCCTGAATATCACGGATTCAAAGGCAGTGGAACTTTATTTCAGGAAGGAAAAACCTGATTATGTGGTCAACTGTGCAGCTTTTACCGCGGTGGATCAGGCAGAGAAGGAACCGGCAGCTGCCGCCCTGCTGAATGGGGAAGCCCCCGGAATCCTTTCTGCGGCATGCAGGGAGCACGATGCCAGAATGATCCACATCTCCACCGATTATATATTTGACGGCAGCAACAATCGTCCTTACCTTGAAACCGATCCTGTGGCCCCGCTAGGGGTCTACGGAAGGACAAAACGGGAAGGTGAACTGCGTTGTATGGAGGAAAGTCCCTGTGTGGTGATCCGGACGTCGTGGCTTTATTCCACTTTCGGGAAGAACTTTATGAAGACCATGATGGAGAAAGGAATCAGGGAAGATTCCCTTAAGGTAGTGTATGACCAGGTTGGTACCCCCACTTTTGCAGGGGACCTTGCCACCGCAATCATGGAGATAGTCGCACCCCGGAATGTGGAAGAATGGCACCCGGGAATATATCATTTTTCAAACGAAGGGGTTTGCAGCTGGTACGATTTTGCGCTGGCGATCCACCGTATCGCAGGGATTGATTGCCGTGTGGAGCCTGTACTCTCTGCGGAATATTCCACACCTGCCCGCAGACCCCACTTTTCTGTGCTGGATAAATCAAAAATTAAAGTAACTTTCGGATTGTCCGTTCCCTGGTGGATGGATAGTCTGACACGTTGTATTCAATTGATTAAAACCAAATAATACGATGGAAAATAATGACTTACTGAAAATGGTAGAAGCCAGGGCCCAAAAGTGGCTCGCCCCGGTTTATGATGAAGTTACCCGCAATGAGGTTCAGCGAATGCTCGACAGTGAAGATAAAACCGAATTGATTGACTCTTTTTACAAGGACCTCGAATTTGGTACCGGCGGACTGAGAGGGATCATGGGGGCAGGGACCAACCGGATGAATATTTACACGGTCGGGACAGCTACTCAGGGCCTGAGTAACTATCTGAAACACAATTTTGCAGACCTTCCGGAGATTAAAGTAGCCATTGGTTACGATTGCCGGAACAACAGCCGCCTTTTTGCGGAAAGCAGTGCCGGCATCTTTGCTGCCAACGGGATTAAAGCCCTTCTCTTTGAAGACCTGCGTCCTACTCCCGAAATGTCGTTCGCCATCAGGGAATATGGCTGTCAGAGCGGGATTATCATTACGGCTTCTCACAATCCCAAGGAATACAATGGATACAAGGCTTACTGGGATGATGGCTCGCAAATTGTGGAACCCCACGACGTGAACATCATCAATGAGGTGAAAAGCATCCGACCTGAACAGATCTGTTTTAACGGACCCGGGGAGATGATTACCATTCTTGGCGAGGAAACCGACCGGAAATTCATTGAAAAGGTGAAAACCGTTTCCCTCTCTCCCGATATTGTCCGGAAATTCCACGACCTGAAAATTATTTATACCCCGATTCATGGCACCGGTGTAAAAATGGTGCCACGGGCTTTAAGGGCATTCGGATTTACCAACATCATCAACATCCCGGAACAGGATGTGGTAAGCGGTGATTTCCCGACGGTCATCTCCCCCAATCCGGAGGAGCCTGCAGCCATGGAAATGGCCATGGCCAAAGCCCGGGAAGTGGACGCCGACCTCGTGATGGCCACTGATCCTGATGCTGACCGCATAGGGGTTGTTGTTAAAAATAACCATGGGAATTACGTAATTATCAACGGCAATCAAACCGCTCTCCTCTTCATTTATTACATCATTGTGAAGATGAAGGAAAACGGAGCGATGAAAGGCAATGAATTTGTGGTAAAAACCATTGTTTCCACGGAATTGATTGCTGAAATCGCCGGGAGGAACCAGGTGGAAATCTTTGATGTCTATACCGGGTTTAAATTTATTGCGGAGGTAATCCGGGAAAATGAAGGCATTAAGAAATATATCGGCGGAGGTGAAGAAAGCTTCGGATTTATGCCGGCCGACTTTGTCCGTGACAAAGATGCAGTTTCATCCTGTGCCCTGATGGCAGAAATTACCGCATGGGCGAAAAGCAAGGGGAAATCATTGTTCGAACTGCTGCAGGATATTTATCTCGAATACGGATTCTCCAAAGAAAAGATGAAATATGTGGTTCGCAAAGGACAGGCGGGTGCAGAAGAGATCAGGCAGATCATGGCCAGATTCAGGGAGAATCCTCCTCAAAAGCTGGCCGGTTCTCCCCTGGAGTGGGTCAAGGACTATGAAACCCTTGTCATGAAAAATATGCTCACAGGTGAAGAAAAACGGATCAATCAGAAAGTGACCTCTGATGTGCTCCAGTTCTTTACCCAGGCCGGCACCAAAATATCGGTCAGACCATCGGGGACAGAACCAAAAATCAAGTTCTATTTTGAAGTGAAAGGAAATCTCGGTTCCCGTGCGGACTACGATGCGGAAGATGCAAAGGCTGATAAGCTGATCGATTCCATGATGGAGGAGATGGGGCTGGCGTAATCCGAGAGCCAGGGCTGGGTGTTCTATATGGTTCAAGGGTTCAAAGCTTTTGGCTTCGCCTCAGCGTTCAAGGGTTCAATGGGCCGGTTTTAACCGAGGGAAAAGAAATAAAATATTGTTTAAAAAGTAAATAGTTATGATTAAAAAATTATTGTTTTTGCAGTTGGCGTTTGTTTTACCTGCAGTGACGCTTTTGGGGCAGCAGGTGCCCACGATGGGAATGAAGCCTGAAATGACAGAGATTTGGGAGCCTGAGATTCCCGTTGTCGTTCCGGGAGAGAAGTATGGGGACATCCCTTCGGATGCCATTTCTCTTTTCAACGGGAGTAATCTCGAAGAGGAGTGGACCAATTCGAAAGGAGAAAAACCGGGTTGGAAGGTAGAAGATGGGGTTGTTACCGTAGTGAAGGGAACCGGAGGGATCAGAACCAAAAGGAAATTCACGGATTTTCAGTTGCATGTGGAATGGCGTTCGCCGTCTGAGGTGGTCGGGGAGAGCCAGGGCAGGGGAAATAGCGGTATTTCAATCCAGGAAAAGTATGAGGTGCAGGTGCTCGACAGTTACAACAATCGTACATACCGCAATGGCCAGGCTGCGAGCCTCTACAAGCAGCATCCGCCTCTCGTCAATGCCTGTAAGAAACCCGGGGAATGGCAAACCTATGACATTATTTACACTGCCCCGCTTTTCAAAAAAGATGGAACTTACCTGGTACCTCCAAAGGTAACTCTGCTCCACAATGGCATTGTGGTTCAAAATGGAGCGGCCCTCCGTGGAACGACCGTTTACATCGGTGTGCCCGAATATTCCGTAAAACCTCATGGTCCGGGCAGTATTGCTTTGCAGGACCATGGCAATCCGGTAAGTTTCCGGAATATCTGGATCAGGGAAATCTGACAAAGGGGGTAATTTATGTTTATAGTGGCCCTTGCCAGCCACCGGTATCTGGGGTATGTGTTTGTTCCATACCTTGTGGATTTTCATGTTTCCTGTTATGTGGTCCGTTCTTTGGTGAGACCTGCTGACCTTGGACGTGAGGGTGCCACCTTTACGGAGAAGGAAAGGGAAATTGTAAGAATTGCTGAAAAATACAGCGATTCCAGGCTTGCGAAGCGGTTTTCAAGGGAAGTATCACCGGTTGACTTTTTCACTTCGGCAACACCCGATTTTGTCGCGAAACAAATCATCCCATATGTGCACAGGCAAATGGCGCTGGTGCTCCGTTGTATCAGGGAAGGGAATATTCCCCTTTATGAAAAGGAGGCTAAATATTCCCATATCTACGATGAAGATCTGGTCAGAATTCCCGGTGAAAATGCCGGAGTGACTTTTAGCTTCCGCCGGAGTGCCGAAGGAACGGAATACCGGCTGGGGGTTACCCAGGATGGAATTCCCGTGAAACTGACCAACCGGAACATTAAAGTGGTGACCCACGATCCCTGTGTGCTGGTGCTGCATAACCAACTCCTGGAATTTGATTCCGTCGATATAAAGAAGATCCAACCTTTTTTCTCCAGGGAAGTCATTTATGTGAAGCCGGAAACGGAGCCTGTATATTACCGGAATTTTGTGGCGCACATTATCCGCGATCATCAGGTGGAAGCAGAGGGATTTCAGGTAGTGACTTCCGGGGAGCAACCCGTACCTGTGTTAAGCCTCGAACCTGACCTGAGCTATATGCCTGTACTGGTACTCCGCTTCAGGTACGGTCCCCACGAATGTCTTAGCGGGGAGAGTTGCAAATCTTTCATCCAGTCAGAATATAACCGGGAAAATCCCCTGTTCTTTAAATATGACCGGGATTCGGCGTGGGAAAATAAGATCAGTTCGTTGTTAACCTCCTGGGGATTGAAAGAAGTTTCCGGAACGTTTACTTTACCCAATCTGAAATTGATGCAAAGCGACGAGGCTCTTCATGCCCTTGTCAGATGGCTTTCCGGGAACAGGAAGGCACTGGAAGAAAACAGGGTGGAAGTCAGACAACGTTTTTCGGACAAGGAGTATTTTACAGGAAGCCAGGAACTTCGGTTTGAGGTCAGGGGCGGGACCGACTGGTTTGATGTGTATGCGGTAGCCCAAATCGGTGATTTCAGTTTCCCCTTTATCAAACTGAAAAGATACCTGTTGAACGACATTCGTGAGTTTGGGCTTCCGGACGGGAAAATTGCCGTATTGCCCGACGAATGGTTCGCACGATACAAACCGCTTATTCCCTTTGCCAAAGGTGACGGAAATGTGATTCGCTTCAGGAAGTACCATTATACCCTTTTAAGGGAAAAGTTACCGGAGGTGGCACCTGAAGTTCCTGACCTGCTGGAAATGGATTTCCGGAGTTCAGAAGCGGTTCAGCTCCCGGTTGCATTAAAGGCCAGCCTCAGGAATTACCAGGTAGAAGGATTTAAGTGGATGTATGGGTTGCTTCGTAACGGACTGGGCGGGTGCCTCGCCGATGACATGGGGTTGGGCAAAACCCTTCAGACACTCGCTTTGCTGCTAAAGATCAAAAAAGCAAAGAGAATTTCTGGCATGGGAACTGTTTCAAAAACCGGACAGCTTGATCTTTTTTCTGAGCAGGAGCCTGCTGAACCTGCCTCTCTGGTGGTAATGCCTACTTCCCTGGTGTTTAACTGGAGTAATGAAATCAAAAAATTTGCCCCTTCACTGAGTGTATATCAATACATTGGAGGACAGCGTAATTTTAAACATGGCGCAGGAAATATTTCCGATTATTACGATGTAATCCTTACCACGTATGGGACTGTCAGAAACGATATCGAAATACTGAAAGAAACTGATTTTTTTTGTGTGATCCTTGATGAAAGCCAGTACATTAAGAATCATGCGTCAAAAAGTTACAAGGCGGTGACAGAATTGAAAGCCAGGTTCCGGTTTGTGCTGACAGGGACTCCTGTGGAGAATTCATTGTCGGATCTCTGGTCGCAAATGAATTTTCTGAACAAGGGATTGCTGGGAAGTTTCCAGTTTTTCAGGCAGAACTTCCTCATACCCATCGAAAATCAGAAAGAGGAGGAGGTAATCAGCAGGTTACAAACGTTGATCAGGCCATTTATTCTGCGCCGTACAAAAGAGGAGGTAGCGCACGATTTACCTCCGTTGATGGAGCAAACCATCTTTTGTCCGATGACCCTTTCGCAGGAGTCGGTGTACGAACGGGAAAAATCGGTAATCCGCAATGCCATCCTGGCCAACATAGAATCCAATGGCATTGAGAAGTCGTCGCTTGTCATTCTAAAGGGAATGACCAGGTTGCGTCAGATTGCCAATCATCCGCGACTGGTCCATGCCGAAGGTTCGGATGACTCGGGGAAATTCACGGAGATCATTCAGTCGCTTGAAAACCTGGTCGCAGAGAAACACAAGGTTCTGGTATTCTCCTCATTTGTGACCCATTTGGAGCTGATCAGGGAGCACCTTGAGATGAACGGTATCAAATACAGTATGCTTACCGGAAAAAGCACGAAGCGGGAAGAGATTATCAGGGAATTTCAGGAAGAGCGTCAGAATTACATCTTTCTGATTTCTCTGAAGGCGGGTGGGGTTGGACTGAATCTGACAAGTGCGGAGTATGTTTTCATCCTCGATCCCTGGTGGAATCCTGCGTCGGAAGAGCAGGCGCTCAGCAGGGCGCACCGGATCGGACAGGATAAGCACGTTTTTGTGTACCGTTTCATAACAGAGAAGAGCATCGAGGAAAAAATCGAATTGCTGAAACAAAAAAAGAGTGTTTTAGCCGACCAGTTTATCAACCAAAACACTCCATTCAGACCGGGAGCCCGGGAAGAGGTTCTTTCGCTCTTCGGGTAGTCTTATTCTTTTGGACGGGCAGTCTCGAGTCCGACCCTTTTCCCGTTGAACTGCACCTTGAAGAATGCTTTTTGAATGTCGCGTTCGAAACGGTTATCCACTTCAAAGAAGGAGAAATTTCTCAGCACCTCGATCTGCCCGATTTCCACCGATTTACCGGGCATCTGCCGGTTAATGAGATCGATGATTGAACGTTTGTCCACCTGGTCATTCTTTCCCAGGTTCATAAAGAGACGTGAAAAATGGACATCGGTTCCACGGTTTCGCCTGTTTTCGCGGGTACCTCGACCGGTCCGGGAACCATTGCCTTCCCTTTCATTCCGGTAATCCCCGGAGTCACGACCATTTTTGGAAGCAGGATCCACATTCAGGTCTTTAGAATTTTTATAGGATTCGAGAAACCTGTTAAATTCTACTGATACAAAATGTTTAATCAGATCTTCCCTGTCGAGCCACTCCAGTTTCTTGTAGATCACCTTAAGGTATTGTTCGATATGGTCAGTGTTGACTTCAACTTTTTCCACCTTGTCGACAAGGTTAAAGAGCTGTTTTTCGCATATGTCCTTTCCGGAAGGCACCGGTTTGTAGTCGATTTTTTTATTCAGCATCCGTTCCACATCCCTGAGCTTCCCTTTTTCCTTCAGGTGAAGAATTGAGATGGAGATTCCCTTTTTCCCGGCTCTTCCTGTACGTCCGCTCCGGTGAATGTAAATTTCGGGGTCATCGGGAAGATTGTAGTTGATCACATGGGTCAGGTCGTTTACATCGAGACCCCGTGCAGCCACATCGGTGGCCACCAGCAACTGAAGGTGACGGATCCGGAACCGGTTCATTACGATGTCGCGCTGATCCTGTGACAGGTCACCATGAAGGGCGTCGGCATTGTAGCCATCCCGGATGAGGTTGTCGGCTACCTCTTTTGCTTCCGCGCGTGTGCGGCAAAACACGATCCCGTATATTTTGGGATTCAGGTCTGCGATCCTTTTCAGTGCTTCGTACCGGTCTTTGGCATGAACCAGAAAATATTCGTGGGATACATTGTCGCACCCGGCATTCTTTTTGCCTACTGAAATTTCTACCGGATGATCCATGTATTTGTTGGCAATGGCAACCATTTCAGAGGGCATGGTGGCGGAAAACAACATGGTTTGCCTGTTTTCCGGTGTTTGGGAGAGAATGGTGTCCAGGTCATCCTTGAACCCCATCGACAACATTTCATCTGCTTCGTCGAGTACAACCCAGCTGATCTGCTGAAGTTTGAGTTTTCTGCGGTTGATAAGGTCAACAGCCCGGCCGGGGGTAGCCACCACTATCTGTGACCCTCTGTCCAGCTTTCTGATCTGTTCGTTGATGGAAGATCCGCCATAGACCGGCAGGACATTGATCCCGGGACGGTATTTGGAAAAATTGGTCAGATCATTGGTGATCTGCATACAGAGTTCACGCGTCGGGCAAAGTATTAAAGCCTGAACGGCAGGTGAGTTGGTGTTGATCTGCTGTACAATGGGTAATCCAAAAGCAGCAGTTTTGCCAGTACCTGTCTGGGCAAAGGCAACCATGTCAACCGGATTGGTTAAAAGCATGGGAATTGTCTTTTCCTGAATGGGGGTGGGAGTTTCATAGCCAAGCTCTCCGATCGCTTGCAAAATGTGGGGGTCAAGCCCCATCTCGTTAAATAAAATCATTCGAAAAATTGTACGTAAAAATAAGGGCGCAAAGGTATTTTAATTTTTGGCAGTACAATTTTGCCTGTGATTTATTTTCTGAATATCAGCTGAATATTAACATGGGAACAGCTTTGCAATTTTGTTTATTCAAATCTTCTGGGAGATGGGGGACCTGGCTGGAAACTGTAAAAGCTCTGACGGGACTGTTCATTGAGCAGAAAGCCGACCAATCCCACATCTTTCGGGTGGTTAGGGTAGAAAGTGAGCCTGACCTGTATGGTTTTGAAAACGAGTGATTCATTGTGCAACCGCAATCCTGCCCCGAGGCCGCTGTAGTAGGATCCTTTAAAGATGGACCTGTTTTCAGGTCCAATAATTCCAAGATCCCCGAAAATGAAAAAGGCCAGGTTAAACCTGTAAAAGTCGCGTTTCTGGAAGTAAACAGTTTCCGCATTGATGCTTAGTCTCTGTTTTCCGAAGACTTCGTTGCTTTCAAATCCCCTGATAAGATTGGTTTTCTCAAAAACCAGCTTTTCCATTTCAAAGCGGTTGATTCCAAGCTTGTAGTCCACGCCGATAAACTGCCGGTAACGGCGGTTGTCGTTGCCAAACAACCGGGAGATGAAGTTTCCGCTGAATTCGACAAGCCCTTGCCGGATATTCCCCGATTGCAGGTACCCTCCGGCTGTGGCCGAAAGTTGCATATATCCCGGTTTGGCATGCATCAGATTGCCATTCGAAATGTGAAGGTGGCTGTAGACTCTTCCTCCTGTTTCGGATTTGTCGTACCCCATCACAAGTTCATTTTTGAATCCTTTGGGAATGTCTTCCGTAATCCCGTACCCGTAAACCAGTTCATCGGGCTGATACTTTCTTTCTGACCAGGTAATTCCCGCCAGAAACATGTCGGAATTGAAATAATACTGTTCTCCGTTGGGAAGGGGAGGAGGACGGTCACTGAAATGGAGATGGATGTATTGTCCCGAAAGGGTGAACTGCGAACGCGAAGTATAGGTTCCCAGTTGGAAGTTCCTTCCTCCCCACAGGGAGGTTTGTTCCAGTCCCAGGGAAAGCTTGTTTTTAATGTGGAGTTCTCCGGGAAGATAGGGGGTTCGCTTGTAAGTATACCCTGCAGCCCCATATCCCCAGGTATCGGAGGTTCGAAGAAACGGTTTCTCAAA
>CAYYJE010000025.1:0-34610 GCA_964472165.1 uncultured Prolixibacteraceae bacterium
CCCAGGAATATCAGGATCAGCCACGAACGGCGACCGTAATTCCGTACGATCATCCACAACAAAACGAGATACAAGGGAAGCCAGCTCTCTTTCCGCGTGAAGAAAAGCATGGCTGTATCCCACCAGGGGGAATTCACCCCGTTGATCTGAAGGAAAAGCTGCTCATCGAACCGGAGCAGTGATTCAAGAAATTCCATTTAAGTCTCCGATAATATTTTCCAGATCCGGTCTTTTAACGCCATGATGTTGTATCCGGTGAGAGAAGAGATGAACATGTGCGGAATGTCGGGGAAAATCCGGCCGATCTCCTCCATCAGCACCTGGTCAAGCATATCCGCTTTGCTTATCACCAGAAACCGTTGTTTATCGAGCAATTCCGGATTGTATTCCTCCAGTTCATGCAAAAGGATGCCAAATTCATTCCGGTAGTCTTTGCTGTCGGCGGGGACCATGAAAAGCAGCATGGAGTTCCGTTCAATATGCCGCAGAAACCGCAGCCCAAGGCCTTTGCCTTCGTGTGCCCCTTCAATGATCCCGGGAATGTCAGCCATCACAAAGGAATACTGGTCGCGGTAGCTGACGATGCCAATGTTGGGGACAAGCGTAGTGAACGGATAGTCCGCGATCTTGGGCTTGGCTGCCGATACCACGGACAGAAGGGTTGATTTTCCGGAACTGGGGAACCCTACAAGTCCGACGTCGGCCAGAATTTTCAGCTCCAGAATTACCGAAGCTTCAGTCCCGCTTTCTCCGGGCTGGGCAAACCGGGGTGTCTGGTGGGTTGCCGATTTGAAATGGGTATTTCCCAATCCTCCCCTGCCCCCCTCGAACAATATTTTGGTTTCGTCCGCACCGGTGATCTCCATGAGCACCTCTCCGGTTTCCACATCTTTGACGACAGTCCCCAGAGGGACTTCAATATACTTATCCTCCCCGCTTGCCCCGGAGCTGCCTTGCTTCCCTCCTGATTCCCCGTGCCCGGCTTTGATATGCCGCTGGTATTTCAAGTGCAGGAGAGTCCATAGCTGGGGATTTCCCTTCAGGACTATATGACCGCCGCGTCCACCGTCACCACCGTCAGGCCCCCCTTTGGGAATAAACTTTTCCCTTCGGAGATGCGCGGAACCTGGCCCGCCATTCCCTGACTGGCAAAAAATCTTTACGTAATCTACAAAATTGGATTCGGACATATACCTTTTATTAGAACTTCACACACGGGTTGCTAACTGCTGTAAACTTACAACATTGACAACACCGTCCACACTTCATTTCCTTCGCCTCAATCCTGCAAAAGCTTGTCAACGGTATCTTTCAGCCGGCCGGCAATTTCCGGGACAGTTCCCATCCCGTCGATGCTGAAATATTTACCCTGGGCCTGGTAATACCTGATAAGCGGAGCAGTCTTTTCTCCATACACCTGAATCCTGTTCTCGATCACTGCCTGATCCTGGTCATCGCTCCTTCCAGAAACCAATCCCCTGCCCAGCAGCCGGCTTACCAGTTCGTGGTATTCCACTTCGAGCGACAACAAACCCGAAACGGGGGTTCCATTGCCAATGAGCAGAAGATCAAGTGCCTCTGCTTGTGCAACCGTCCTCGGAAAGCCATCGAAAATAAAACCTTTGGCCGTGGGATTCTCCTCCAGCTTCGATTTGATCATCCCGATCACGACGTCGTCAGGCACCAGCTCTCCTTTGTCCATCAGCCGCTTCGCTTCCAGTCCGAGTTTGGTTTGCCCGGCAATTTCACTACGCAACAGATCGCCCGTGGAGAGATGGATCAACCTGTAAGATTCAATCAGATACTCTGCCTGGGTACCTTTCCCTGCACCCGGAGGGCCGAATAAAACCAGATTCAGCATATTCTGAATATTTAAATTATCCTTCTACTACCGAATAGATGTCTTTCAGGTTTCGTCCATATCCATCGTAATCGAGACCGAACCCTACTATAAAATCGTTGGGGATTTCCATCCCGACGTAATCAAGGTTAACCTTTTTCACCAGGGCTCCGGGCTTCAAAAGGAGTGAAGCAAGCCGGATCTCCCTTGGGTTCATCTCCTTCAGCTGGGCAATGATATTTTCGATGGTACTTCCCGAGTCGACAATATCTTCCAGCACCACCACGGTCCTGTTCTCAATCACTTCGTTTAACCCGATCAGCTGCCTGATAATCCCCGTGGAATGGGTTCCCTTGTAAGAGGCCATTTTCACAAATGTAATTTCAGATTCCACCAGTGTGATTTTTTTCAGTAACTCGGCAGCAAACATAAACGCTCCGTTGAGCACACACACGAAGAGCGGATCTCTTCCAGCCAGATCACTGTTCATCTGATCTGCAATCTTTTGAACTGCTGCAGAAATCCTTTCGTGAGAAATGTAAAGCTTAAAAGTTTTGTCGCGTAGCGTTACCTGGTCCATGGTCGGGATGTTTTTATGAGATGTGTGATGAAAATTATGAAAATAGTGTATTTTAGCTTTCTGAAGGCACAAAGTAACAAAACAATTTAAATACTAAAAAATTAATTGCACCGATGAATCCAAAAGTTAGCATCATAATGGGAAGCACCTCCGACCTGCAGATTATGGGAGCGGCTGCCGGTTTGTTCGAAGAATTCGAAATCCCGTTTGAAATAAATGCACTGTCGGCACACCGCACTCCCTCAGAAGTCGAACAGTTTGCCCGTACTGCGAGAGAGAGAGGGATCATGGTCATCATTGCCGGAGCAGGTATGGCTGCCCATCTTCCCGGAGTGATCGCTTCCATGACCCCGCTTCCAGTTATCGGCGTCCCTATTAAGGCCAGCCTTGAAGGGTTGGATGCTCTGCTGGCCATCGTCCAGATGCCTCCGGGAATCCCTGTGGCCACAGTGGGAATCAACGGGGCCCTTAACGCAGCGCTGCTGGCAGTCCAGATTATGGCCTCCGGCGATGAGGAACTGATGCAAAAATTCATCCGTTACAAGGAACGACTGAAGGAAAAGATTGTAAAAGCCAACCAGGAACTGGCCAGCATCCAATACAAGTTCAAGGTCGCAGTGAAATCTTAAGTCTTGAATCTTAAGTCTTTAGTATTAGGGTATAGTGCCAATATCAGAGCTGGACAAGTGGCGAAGCATCAATGAAGTCTTAAGTCTTGAATCTTAAGTCTTTAGTATTAGGGTATAGTGCCAATATCAGAGCTGGACAAGTGGCGAAGCCCCATTAAAGACTTAAGACTAACAACTTAAGATTTAATAATTCTGCACGTAAAAAGATCTTGTAAAGTTACCTCCGCATTCCGTTTTTTTGTATATTGAAGTACCCTTAAGTACAACCAATCGGGGTCGAGAAATGAAAAAATGGGCGTTACGTTTTTTGATTTCCGCGTTGATCCTGTTTTTACCTGTTCTAAACCAGGCAATGACCAACCGTCAGCCAGGGGCACGGTCGGCGGCTCTTTCTATGGCCACCGTTGCGCTCACCGGCAATGAATCTCTTTTCCACAACCAGGCGGGAATCGCCTTTCTGGAAAAACACTCCCTGTTCCTGGCCTGTGAGTCGGGATTCCTGTTGAAAGAGCTTTCCCTGATGGCCATCGGAGCCATACTCCCCACCAAAGGAGGAACTTTCGGGGGAAGTTTTTACAGGATGGGATCCCCGCTCTACAGTGAGAACAAGGCCGGGATTGCCTATTCCAAAAAGCTGGGCAGGAACCTGGCTGCGGCCATCCAGTTTGACTACCTCTCCGAAAGGCTCCCTGAAAACCGGGAATCTTTTCAGGCCTTTACCGTTGAAGGAGGCCTTCTCTGCACACTTTCCGACCGGGTGACCGCAGGTATTCACCTGTTTAACCCGGTAATGGCCGGTATGGCCACTTCGGAAGGGAAACTGCCCTTGCCATGGAGTATCCGGGCAGGAACCAGCTGGTTTCTGAATCCTGCCCTGCTGCTTTGTACGGAAATCGCAAAAAATGAAAATGAGCCGGTAACCCTTAAAACGGGACTCGAATATTCACCCGTACCGGAAGTCGCCATCCGGGCAGGAGCAGGAGGTGGTCCACTGGTGTTCTCCCTGGGGGCAGGATTCAGCTTCAGAAGTATGAGATTTGACGTGGCTTTTCATCATCACCAGGCCCTTGGACTCACTCCAACAGCCGGAATTTCATGGACGCCATGAACAGGAAAACCTTACATGCCTTTTGCGCGATCCTGCTGCTGTTTCCATGGAAACTTGCCGCCCAGAAACCTGAAAACAGGTTCAGGAATGTGGAAGAGCTGATTGAGACGCTGGCAGGGGAAATGGAAGAGGGAGAAGAAAATTCCTCCTGGCTGGAGGAATTGAAACAGTTAAGTGAAAACCGGATAAATATCAACAGTGCCGGCACGGAAGAACTGCTCCGCATTCCTTTTCTGAATGAACTGACCATACGGGAAATCCTTCAATACCGGAGCAAATACGGTCCTTTTTTTACAGTATATGAAGTAGCTTCCGTTCCTGGCATTGGCAGGGACCTCGCCGAAAAAATTTCATTCTTCATCACACCCGGTCCCGGTGATGAAAAAGCCGGAAGAGACACCCTCTATAAACCCAGGGGATATCACGATCTTTTCATGAGAAGCTGGACTTCCTTCCCCCCGCCGGCAGGATATCGTCCTTCAGAAGAAAAACCGGCGGCTTACGCGGGTGATCCCCTGAAAATATACGTCCGGTACGGGTATGAAAAAAGTGACCGGATCAAGGCAGGGATTACTGCGGACAAAGATCCGGGAGAATCCTTCTTCCGGGATGCCAACCCAACCGGATTTGATTTTTACTCCGCCTATGTCGCATTCAGGATCAGCGACGCCGTACCCCAGGTAATTGCGGGTGATTTCTCAGCCAAAACAGGACAGGGGCTTGTGCTGTGGCAGGGGTTTTCCATGGGAAGAACAGCCGATGCCACTCAATTATCCAAAAACATGAGCCGGCTGGCACCTTACACCTCCTCCGACGAGAACAGGCATTTCAGGGGAGTTGCGGCTACCTTCCTGCTCGGGAAAGGGAAACTGAACATGCTCCTCTCTTCAAAAAAGAGAGACGCCAACCTGGAAACGGGGAGCGACAGTGTACGATCCTTTACTTCCCTGCAATCTTCGGGGTATCACCGTACTGCATCGGAAATTGCCGACAAGGAGAGCGTCAGGCACAGTGTGGCAGCACTCTTCTACACCAGAGTCGGGGAAAATATAAAAACCGGATTCACTGCACTATACGAACATTTCCAATACCCTTGGATTCCCGGTTCTCAATTGTACCAGAAGTTTCTGTTCACAGGAACTGAAAATTTCAATATCGGAGCCGACTACCGGTGGATTATCAAAAATTATCAGTTTTACGGAGAAGGAGCCATTTGCCGTTCGGGTGGATTCGCAATGATTCAGGGTGTGGAAGCCCGGCTCCATGACCAGGTGAATCTGACACTCCAGTATCGTCATTTCAGCAGAAATTACCATTCCACCTGGGCGAGCGTTCCCGCTCTCAACGACAAAGCCAATAATGAATCGGGGTATTACGCGGGAGTCCGGGTTTACCCTGCCTCAGGACTTACCCTCTCGGCCTGCGCAGACTGGTGCCGGTCGCCATGGATCCTTTATACCACAGCCTCGCCTTCAGAAGCCACGGAGTATATGCTCCGGGCAGAGTACAGGCTCTCACGTCACCTGTCGGGCTACATCAGGTTCCGGAACCGCGTTAGGGAAGGCAAGACCCAGGAGGGACTCATGTACCTCAACACATCAGAACAGCGTGAAAACCTGAGGCTCCAAACCACCTGTGAAATCAATGAGCAGTTCTCACTCAGCTGGCGTGCTGAAATTTCCGGATTCAAAGCAGAAAACAATGAACGGGGATTCCTGGCGCTCCAGGATGCATCCTGGAAACCTTCACGCTTCCCCCTCTCCGCAAATCTCCGGCTTTCGTGGTTCAGCACCAGTTCTTACAATACACGTATCTATTCCTTCGAAAACGACCTCCTTTATGCCTTCTCATCACTCTCTTTCTCGGGTAAAGGAGTCCGCTCCTACCTGAATCTGAAAGGTTCGCTGAACCAGAATACGGACATTTGGCTTAAAATTGCGAACACTTGCTACTTTGACAGGGAGGTAATCAGCTCAGGCCAAAACGAAATTAAGGGGAAATCTAAAACTGAGTTAAAAATTCAGTTCAGGGTAAAATTTTAATCCGGAAATTCGTTACTTTGTGGGAGTAAACCAAATTTATCATGGATTTGACTGAATACGACGATATTCGTCCATACACCGATGAAGAAACCCCTGAAAAAATTTCGCTGCTCCTTGCCGATCCTGTATTCGCCAGGGTATTAAAGAGGGTCTTTCCCGACCCTGAAGTGGAGTTGCTGATGCGACAGATTCTCTCCGGGGTGAAAACCATTGACCAGCTGCAACACGCTTTTGTATATAAATTTGTAGAGAAAATCATCCGTGAAACTACAGATGGACTTACCACCAGCGGACTGGAAAATCTGGAAAAGGACAAAGCCTACCTCTTTATTTCGAATCACAGGGATATCATTCTGGACTCCGCATTTCTGAATTATGTGATTGTTCAGTATGGGATTAACACCACCCAGATTGCCATAGGAGACAACCTGCTGATTTACGACTGGATAAACTACGCGGTGAAACTGAACCGCGCTTTTGTGGTAAAACGAAACATCGCAGTCAGGGAATTGATGGAAGCTTCCAAAAAGCTTTCCACATTTATCCGGGGTTCCCTTACCGAACTTCATTTGTCCGCATGGATTGCACAACGGGAAGGCAGAACCAAGGACGGCAACGACCAAACCCAGGTTTCTATCCTGAAGATGCTGAACCTCAGCAATACGAAGAGCCTGGCCGAAGGATTCCATGAACTTACGATCATTCCGCTCTCTATTTCCTACGAAATTGAACCCTGTGGAATTTCGAAGGTTTCGGAACTCATCAGAAAAGAGACGGACGGATATCAGAAAACACCGGAAGACGATTTGCGAAGCATGGCCAACGGGATGTCAAACCACAAAGGGAGAGTCCATTTCTCTTTTGGCCGCCCCATTTTGCCGGATTTCCTGGAGGCAAACGAACAATTACCGGTCAACGAGTTTCTTCAGCTTCTTGCTGAAAGGATCGATCACCGCATTCACCAGTATTACAAGCTCTGGCCTTTTAACTATGTGGCGTATGAACTCCTTAACGGGACCGGGGAGTTTGTTGATTATTACACCTCCGGGGATATCGTCAAATTCAAGAAGATGATCGCCGAAGCCCAGCATGAAATCTCCTATAAGCCTGAAGAAGTGGCACGCCGGTTCTGTAAAATGTATGCGCGCCCTGTCGAAAACTCACTGATCGCCCAGGAAATTTTCAAGATGTAACTTTTATTTCCGGCTTCACCGGCGAACAATCAGGATTCCTGAAATTCGGGAGTCCCCATCATGTAGTTTTGGTCTTGAGATCCCTGATGTTGAGTTGAAGGTTTGTTTTTCCCCTGAATTCATTTAATTCAATGGAATAGCAAATATCGAAAGGAGTACCCGACTGTATTACCGGAAATTTACTGGCCAGATTGAAGGCAATGCCCGGAAAAATCCCGGATGAGGCATCAGGTTCCATCAGGTCAAGTTTGATGTGTTCCAGATTTTTCCCGACCAACCGGCTGGTACCCGCATCAATCACATCTTCTGTGCTGAAAACCGGGGCCAGGTTATGAGGTCCGAAGGGGGCAAACTGCCGCAGTATCCTGTAGAACCGGGGAGTAATTTCATGAAGGGCCAGTTTGCTGTCCACCTCGATGGTTTGGGTTTGTTGCCCGTCGGTGACGGTTTTGGTGACAATTTCCTCAAATCGTTCGGAAAATGCCCGCACGTTTTCGATTTTCATGGTGAGTCCGGCGGCAAACATATGCCCGCCATATGATTCAAGTAAATCGCTGCAAGCCCCAATTGCCTCGTATAGGTCAAAATCCTTTACCGACCGGGCTGAACCAGTGGCCAGACCATTCGATTCGGTCAATACCACGGTCGGCCGGTAAAAAAACTCTGTCAGCCTCGAGGCCACGATCCCCACAACCCCTTTGTGCCAGTCGCGGTTGTAAATCACCGTGCTGTTGCGCTTTTTCATTACCTCATCCCGCTCGATCATCTCCAGGGCATCCTGGGTAATGTCCCGGTCAAGGGTTTTTCTGATCTCGTTGAAAGAATCGATTTCTTCACCCAGTGCATCGGAACGGACAGTGTCGGATGAAACCAGAATCTGTACCGACTTTTTCCCGTGTTCAATTCTTCCGGAAGCATTCAGCCTTGGGCCGATTTTGAACACAATGTCACTGATGGTGATTTCTCCTCCGTTTAGTCCCGCGTAATTGATAATCGTTTGCAACCCCATGCCCGGATTGGAATTCAGCTTTTTCAAACCATAGAATGCCAGGACGCGGTTTTCACCCGTGATCGGTACGATGTCAGATGCAATACTGACCACAACCAGGTCAAGCAGGTCGAGAAGTTTTTCCTGGCTGATCCTGTTTTTCATCGTATAGGCCTGCAACAGTTTAAAACCTACCCCGCATCCTGAAAGCTCCTTGTAGGGGTAACTACAGTCCGTTCTTTTGGGATCAAGAACCGCCACCGCTTCAGGAAGTTCGTCACCCGGATTGTGATGGTCGCAGATAATGAAGTCCACTCCCAACTGACGGGCATAAGCTACCTTTTCAACTGCCTTAATTCCACAATCGAGTACAATTACAAGGGAAAAATCCTCCCCGGCCGCATAATCAATGCTCTGGGGCGAAATTCCATAACCTTCCGTATACCGGTCAGGAATATAATAATCGATTTTCTCCAGGTAATCCTTCAGAAACAGGTAGATCATCGCTACCGAAGTGGTGCCATCCACATCATAATCCCCGTAAATCAGCACCTTCTCCTGGTTCTTAATGGCATGTTCAAGCCTTGCCACGGCTTTGTCCATGTCTTTCATGAGAAAAGGATCGTGAAGATCGTTCAGCCTCGGGCGAAAAAACCCCTGAGCTTCGCTAAATGTCTTTATTCCACGCTGAACCAACAAATTGGCAATCACCATGTTAACATTTAACGCAGCTGAAAGATGTTTGGCTTCATTACTATCGCCCTGTGGCTTTAAACTCCAGATTTTCTCCATGCGTCACCTTTCTGCCGTTCCTTCAGCAAATATTTAATGCAAAGATAAGAAATGCGGATTGATATGCATAACAAAACGTTAACCACCCCAAAAGATTTTTCAATACTCTGAAAATGTGACACATACAAAATAAGAGGCTTTACGTCCATCCTCTCCGAAACCCTAACTGTTTGGGAGTGAACCATCCCCGTTCGTTTCTTTTTTTATCTTTGTATGTTTTTAAACAACAACTTATGGGTACCATTTCGTTAAGCGAACAAGAAGAGATACGCCGGAATTCACTACGGAGAATACGTGAGTTGGGGATTGACCCTTATCCTGCAGCAGCTTATCCGGTAAACGCCTGGGCTTCAACCATCAAATCGGAATATTCCGAAGAGCTGAAGAATTTTTCGGATGTTTGTCTTGCCGGAAGGATGATGAACCAGCGAATAATGGGGAAAGCGTCGTTTGCTGAACTACAGGATTCCTCAGGGCGTATCCAGTTGTACATTAACAGGGATGAGATCTGCCCCGGTGAAGACAAAACCCTATACAACGAAGTATTTAAAAAACTACTTGATATCGGCGATACCATAGGAGTAAAAGGATTTGTATTCATTACACAGATGGGTGAGATAACCGTTCACGTGAAGGAATTTACCCTGCTGAATAAATCCCTCCGGCCATTGCCTATAGTGAAAGAAAAAGACGGAGTGGTTTACGATGCCTTCACCGACATGGAACAGCGTTACCGTATGCGATACGTCGACCTGATAGTAAATCCCCGGGTGAAGGAGGTCTTTGTCAAAAGGACCCTGATTATCAACACGATGCGGGAAATGTTCAACTCTTACGGGTATCTGGAGGTTGAAACTCCCGTATTGCAGCCCATTCCGGGAGGTGCCGCCGCCCGGCCTTTCATCACCCATCACAACACCCTTGATATCCCGCTCTATCTCCGGATCGCCAATGAACTGTACCTGAAAAAGCTTATTGTGGGGGGATTTGACGGCGTCTACGAATTTGCCAAGGACTTCAGGAACGAGGGAATGGACAGAACCCATAACCCCGAATTCACCGTACTGGAAATTTACGTGGCCTATAAAGACTATTTCTGGATGATGGATTTCACCGAAAAGATGGTGGAAAAAGTGGCTCTGGCGCTTCATGGGACTACCCGTGTGCAGATCGGGGATCATACCGTAGATTTTAAGGCGCCTTATCCCCGGGTCACCATGTACGAGGCCATCAAAACCTTCACCGGATACGACATCTCCGGCAAATCAGAAGAGGAGTTGCACAGCATATGTGAAAATCTGGGGATTGAAACCGATTCCGGCATGGGCAAGGGGAAACTGATCGATGCCATCTTTGGGGAAAAGTGTGAACACCACTATATTCAGCCTACCTTTATCATTGACTACCCTGTCGAAATGTCGCCGCTCACCAAGAAACACCGTTCAAAACAGGCACTTACCGAGCGATTCGAACTGATGGTTTACGGGAAGGAACTGGCCAATGCCTATTCAGAGCTGAACGATCCAATCGAACAGCGTGAGCGTTTTGAAGAACAACTCAGGCTCTCGGAGAAGGGAGATGACGAAGCCATGTTTATCGACCACGACTTTTTACGTGCCCTGGAATTTGGGATGCCTCCCACTTCCGGAATGGGAATCGGGATTGACAGGCTTACCATGTTTATGACCAACAGCCTTTCCATTCAGGATGTGCTTTTCTTCCCCCAGATGAAACCTGAGACCAGGAAACAGGAAAATTTCAGCACGCAGGAAGAATTTGCGGCGCTTGGGATCAATGCGGAATGGGCCGACGTATTGAAAAAAATGGGATATTCCACCATTTCCCGATTGAAGGAGGTTGAGAAATACACCAAACTTCACCAGGAGATCTGTGGATTTAACAAGAAAAACAAACTCGGATTGCCCAATCCTTCTCCTGAGGAGGTGAAATCCTGGTTGGAAAAAGAAGAATAAACAGCCTGCCGGGAATTGCACAGGTTTGCCGGACCGACAGACAAATTAACCACATACATCCATGGAAAACATTACAATCAATTACGCAAGGACATTAAATTTCATCGATACAGCATGTATCGAAGCGATCTCCGGGGATATGGAAATCTACAACAAGGCCCTCTGGGAGAAGAGTGGAAAGGGGAATGGTTTTCTGGGATGGGTAACCCTTCCCGGGGAAATCACCGATGCTGCACTTTCTGAGATGGAGGAGACTGCCCGGGTACTCAGGGCCAAAAAAACAGATTTGCTGGTGGTAATAGGCATCGGAGGTTCATACCTGGGGGCCCGTGCCGTCATCGACGCCCTTTCCGACAGTTTTGCCGCACTGAAGCCGCAGGAGGCTCCGCTGGTTCTCTATGCCGGACAGAACATCGGGGAAGATTACCTGGATGAGCTGCGCGGACTTCTGAAAAACAAGAATTATGCACTGATGGTGATTTCCAAATCGGGGACAACCACGGAACCGGCCCTTGCATTCAGACTCCTGAAACAGGACATCGAGGAGAAGTATGGCAAAAAAGAGGCCCATGAGAGGATCATTGCCATAACCGACGCCTCCCGGGGGGCACTCCGTAAGCTGGCACAGTCGGAAGGCTACAGAACCTTTGTCATTCCCGACGACGTGGGTGGTCGCTATTCCGTGCTTACCCCGGTGGGACTGGTGGCCATTGCTGTGGCAGGATTTGACATCAGGGCTTTGGTGAAAGGCGCTGCCGACATGGCCACCCTGTCAGGCCCTGATATTCCCTTCAGCAGCAATCTGCCGGCACAGTATGCCGCCGTTCGCAACCTCCTATACCGGAGAGGCCACATGATCGAAATCCTGGTCAATTACAACCCCAAACTTCACTACTTCTGTGAGTGGTGGAAGCAACTTTTCGGGGAAAGCGAAGGCAAGGAAGGGAAAGGCATTTTCCCTGCCAGCGTCGATTTTACATCCGATCTCCACTCCATGGGGCAGTATATCCAGGAAGGGGAAAGAAAACTGTTCGAAACGGTAATCTCGGTGAAGTCGCCCGACAAAACAGTGGTCATCCCTGCCGATGCCGACAACCTCGACGGGCTCAATTTCCTGGCAGGGAAAAGGGTGGACGAAGTGAATAAAATGGCAGAACTGGGAACTGCCCTGGCCCATGTCGACGGAGGGGTGCCCAACATGCTCATTGAAATTCCCCGCCTCAACGAATATTACCTCGGACAACTGATCTATTTCTTCGAACTTGCCTGCGGCATCAGCGGATACGCCTTGAAAGTAAATCCTTTCGACCAACCCGGTGTGGAAGCCTATAAGAAAAACATGTTCGCCCTGCTCGGGAAACCGGGATTTGAGGAACAGACCAATGCCATCAGGTCGAGGATTGGAGGTCACTGATGCAGATAAAGTCCGACCAGTTTAAAGGATACCTTTTCGCCTTACTGGCTACGGTATCGTTTTCCAACGTATATATTTTCAGTAAAGCCGCCCTGAATGAGATTCATCTCATTCAGTTCGGTTTTTACTGGTTCCTGATCGCGATGATCCTGAACGTTCTCTGGTCCGCAAAAACCGGGAAACTCATTCAGATAAAGCAACTTCAGTGGCCACAACTTAAAATAATCGGAATACTGGGAGTGCTGGAAATCCTTACCAACACCTCATTTTACCTTTCCATTCATATTATCCCTGATCCGGCTGTCACCTCGTTTCTGGGGAACCTCTACCCGGTTATCCTCACACTCGGAGGAGTGATTCTGCTCCGGGAAAGATTTTCCTGGATAGAATCGGCAGGAGTAATGCTGGCACTTGCAGGAGCCTTTATCATTAGTTATACGGGAGGATCTTCGCTGAAGGATATGTTTATTCCGGGAACCCTCATTGTGCTCATCAACGCCATACTGGCTTCCTCGGCTTCCCTGATCGGAAAAGTAAACATCAAAAAACTCTCTCCCGAGCTGATCACGCTCAACCATACAGTTTGGCTTTTCGTTTTCAGTGCGGTGCTGATGGGGATTACCGGCAAATCCTTTGCCATTCCTTCCACTGCTATGTTCAACATCGTGATTGGTTCATTCCTGGGACCCTTCATGGGAGTATTGATGATTTATTACTCCTTCAGGTATATCGAAGCTTCCAGGTCGTCGATTGTCCAAAGCCTGAAGGGGATAGTAGTACTGGCCGGAGCATGGCTTTATTTTGGCACATTGCCGTTGCCTCACCAGGTGTGGGGTGGCATACTCACTGTTGCCGGTGTCCTGATCATGACCCTTGCCCAGGCCCGGCTGCTCAGGTTCCGCCCAAAGAATTAACTCACAACTTTCAGTTGATCCGGGTTTGGGTCATCTTAAACAGGTGACTGGCCTGATCTGTCACAAATCCCTGGAAAAGCCGGGGTGTATCCCCAACATGGCTCCATCCCCGCTCCGTGAGTTCAAAATAGGCGTAAGTCCACTCCATTTCCTTTTCCTCACCTTCCATCCCCGGGAAAAGGTAACTTTCCACTACCGGCATCGTAGCCGACTGGCGGAGCAGACCTCCCTCTTCTCCCTCAATTTCCTTCTTCATCGGGATTCCTGCACGTATCAATCCGTTGCAGGTCGCTTCGAGATCCGGCCAAACAGGTGTCTGCTGCTGATTCACCAAAGCCGCAAAATGATTAACCGAGTTGCCATGAAGCAATACCCATGCTGCATATTGGGAGATATCATTGATTTTCAGCATCGATTCCCAGCAGGGCATTTTCCATGGCCTGCGGAAATACCCGGTCATCTCAATGGAGAGGATTTCGGCCGCCTCCTCATTGAGACACCCATCTGAGGCCAGACAATTCATCAGTTCTATGGCCATGTCCGACATCAGGTAGGGGGATTCATCGACGACTTCATGGATGATTTTGCCGGCCCACTCCGGAAGTTCCTCCACCTCCAGCTGACTAACAAAGATCTTCGGGAAAATGCCCTCTGTGTGTTCGTAGTGAACCGCGCTCAGTTTTTGCTTTTCGAACCGGTATGTTCCCGATTTCCGGTAATTCAGCGTTTTCAAAAGGTGACCTATCGCCCTGATTCCGGCCGGCTGTTCCCCGGTTGTGGTGTTGAAGGTTCTGAAGGCAAGGTGATCGGGCACAAATGATCCGCCCATTCCACTGACCAGTTCAACATACCTGCGGGCATAAGGCACTCTTCGCATGTAAATTTCCCGGAGATTTCCGAACACCATTGCAGTAAGCTCGCTTGCAGATGTTTTCATTGTAAAAGGTTTATCCTTTTAAACTGCAAAAAAGAGGATGGGGTTACCAGGATGGGTATGTTTGAAAATATGAAGAAAAACGCAACCTTTTCAAATTCATTTGCGCCTTTTTCCAACCCTCATCAGCTCCGTGATCTGTTTCCGGGAAATGGGGATGGCTCCCCCATGGGTTTCCGCTGTCAATGCCCCAGCTGCATTGCCAAACCGGAGGGCGGCATACAAATCCTTGTCGCGGAGGTAAACATTCAGGAAAGCAGCAGAAAAGGCAGCTCCGGAACCTACCGTATCGAGAAGGTCAATGACATAACCCTGATCCTCATAATAAGCCCCCTCCCTGTCAAGGGCAAAAGCTCCGGCTTTGCTCCTGGTAACCAACACCACATCAAGGGAAAATTCACTGATGAGTTCCTGGGCAAGAGACCTGGATTCGTATTCAAAGAGGCTTAACTCATTTTTTAACAGATAAAGCTCACTTTCCTTAACCCTTAATACGTTGGCCATTCGCAGACTGTCATCAATCACCTGTGGGGTGTAGCAGTTTTTCCGGAGTTTAAGGTCAAGGAATTTCAATGCCGAAGGAGCAGCGGCCACAATCTCCCTGAGTGTATTTTTGGATATTCCGGCCCGTTGTACCAACGTGCCAAAACAGATACAATCTGCTTCAGCCATCAGACTCAGAATTTCAGGTGTGATCTCGATATGGTCAAAAGCCAGATCCGGCTCGATGAGATAGTCAGGCCTGCCCTCATTTCCAATTTTGACAGTGGCAATTCCCGTGGGGAAGACCGGATCGATCTGTACCAACTCATCTGAAATTTTCAGTTTACGGAGCATTTTCAGTGCGTCAGTACCATGCTCATCCTGACCAATCCGGGATATCAGGAATCCCTGATCTCCTAAAGTATCAACCCGGAATACCAGGTTCAGGGGTGCTCCGCCAATTTTTGCCCCGTCAGGAAAAAGATCCCACAGCAACTCACCGAAAGCAACAATTTTCTTATTCATGGCCTCTGAATTTCAGGGCAAAATTAAGAAATAAATCAGTTTCGATGTAGTAGTGGATACCCTCACATCCATTAACCACCCATTAACGCCATCACAGCTGACCCTTTTGCTGTTTTGCCTTAAAACAGAAAATCAACCGCCGGGTTCTCAGCGCAGCTCCATCTTCTTCAAAAAATCCACAAGTACCTCGTCGAGTTTGGGACTGCCGATTTCCTCAAGATCATAAAAGACCCGTGTAAAAGGTTTGTTGATCTTTACCAGACGGCTCAGATCGATGGGAGTACCGATGACCACACTGTCGCAGTCGGTAAGGTTGATGGTTGTTTCGAGGTCTTTGACCTGCTCAGGGCTGTACCCCATTGCAGGAAGAAGCTTACCGATGCCAGGATAGGTTTCAAAAGTTCCGATCAGAGACCCTGACAGAAAAGGTCTGGGATCGACAAGTTCCGCAGCATTGAATTTCCGGGCGGCCACCACGGCAGCCCCTATTTTCATCTCCCCATGGGTAAGGGTCGGACCATCTTCAATGGCCAGCACCCGCTTGCCCCTTATCAGTGACGTATCTTCCACCCTGATCGGACTTACACCATCGATGACTAAAGCTTTCGGATTGACTGATTCAATGTTGCGGCGGACAATTTCAACCGACTCAGGGGAGGCCGTATCGATCTTGTTGATGATGACCACGTCGGCGGTCAGCAGACTTATTTCACTGGGGTAGTAGGAAATCTCGGCACCTGCCCTGTGGGGATCGGCCACTACGATGGAAAGATCGGGCCGGTAGAATGAAAAATCGTTATTCCCGCCGTCCCAAAGGATGACATCACAACCATCCGGATCATTTTCAGCTGCCCGCAGGATCGCTTCATAGTCGACACCTGAATAGATCACGTTGCCCCTTACGATGTGGGGTTCATACTCTTCGATTTCTTCAATGGTACACTTGTGCAGGGTGAGGTCCTTCAGTGTGGCGTAACGTTGTACTTTCTGGGCAGAAAGATTTCCGTAGGGCATCGGATGCCTGATGGCCACCACTTTGAGTCCTTTTTCGATCAGGAGTTGTGCGATCTTCCTGCTGGTCTGGCTTTTTCCTGAACCGGTCCGGGTTGCACACACGGAGATGACTGGCTTAATGCTGCTTAGCTGAGTCTGCCTTGGGCCGAGCAGAAGAAATTCGGACCCCAGGGCATTCACCAGAGATGCGATCCGCATTACATACTGGTTGGGGACATCGCTGTAAGAAAACACACAAATATCCACATTGAGCGCTTTGATCAGATCCCTGAGCTCATTCTGGTGATAGATGGGAATTCCTTCGGGATAAAGTGTTCCAGCCAGATCAGCCGGGTATTTCCGGCCGTCGATGTCTGGAATCTGAGCGGCAGTAAAGGCTACTACCTGAAAATCAGGATTATTCCTGAAATATGTATTGAAATTGTGGAAATCTCTTCCGGCAGCGCCGATGATAATGACATTCTCTCTTTTCATAAACTGATTTTTTCTGAAAAATAGAGGATATGCCCACTCAAAAAAAGGATAAAACTCAGGGGTCGGAGCTACTCGGGTTGTTAAAAAACAGTTTCTGAGATTAAACCAGTTTATCAAGCCGGCTGGCGTCAAGTCGCAGGAAAACAAAGAGAAGAATTGTAAAAGCCCACAGGGACGATCCCCCGTAACTAAAAAAGGGCAAAGGAATCCCGATTACGGGCATAAGGCCGATTGTCATGCCGATATTCACGGCAAAATGGAAAAAGAGGATGGAAGCCACGGAATAGCCATAAACCCGGGAGAAAGCCGATCTCTGTCGTTCCGCAAGAAAAATCAAACGAAAAAAAAGAAAAATAAAAAGACCGATTACTACGAGTGACCCGAGAAATCCCCACTCCTCCCCGACAGTACAAAAGATGAAGTCGGTACTCTGGAAAGGAACGAAATCGAACTTTGTCTGTGTCCCCTTCAGAAATCCTTTTCCCAGGAATCCGCCCGATCCGATGGCGATTTTACTTTGGTTGACATTGTATCCGGCACCGAGTGGATCAGACTCTATTCCGAGCAATTCGTTGATCCTGTCGCGGTGGTGGTTTTCCAGGACAGAATTGAAAACAAAATCGACGGAATAGGTAATAAACAGGGATGCCACAAAAACGAGGATGACCACCATGGTCCGTTTCATGCGTTGACGCAGGACAACGATGGTGATCCCTGTCACCCCGGAAATGATGCCTGCCAGAATCACATATTCCAGTGGCAGGTAAGACCCTGTGGCAAGGTTGACAAGCCATACCAGGAGTGTTGCTGTCAGCGTGAGCATAAAAGCCTTGCCTATCAGCTTGTATTTCTGGTTGAGGATATAATGGGTGACCAAAGCGCCCAGGAAGAGGATGAGCAGCAGGATGTGGTTGGGCAACAAGAGTGAGAGCAGGAAAAGGATGACCAGGAGTACAACAAAGAAAAGAACAATTCCGGACAGGCCCTCCCGGTACAACACAAGGAGAAAAGCGGCAAAAACCAGTGATGAACCAGTATCGGGCTGCAACATGATTAAAGCCGGGGGGAGAAGGATTATCGCTGCAGTTTTCAGCAGGGAGCCCCTGTTTGTCAATTTAAAGTTAAAGCTGCTCATCACCTTTGCAACAGCCAGTGCGGTAGCAAATTTGGAGAATTCAGAAGGCTGGAGCCGGAAATCACCAATCATAAACCACGACTTGCTTCCATTGATTTCAACACCGAAAAGGAGGACCATTATCAGCAAGAAAATGGTGAGTGAGTATAAGCTGTACGCAAAAATGACATAGAAATTGGAATCAATGATCAGGATGGTGAAACCAATCAGAAGGGCTGCCGCAATCCAGATAAGTTGTTTACCGTATTGTTGGGAAATATCGAAAATACTTTTATGTGCCTCGTTATACACAGCAGCATATATATTGAGCCACCCCATGAGTGTCAGGAGAAGAAAGACCAGGAAGGTGACCCAGTCGATGTTGGTCCAAAGTTTATTCCTCGCCGCCACTTACCGGTATTTTTGCAGGGTCCATCAAATTTGCCTTAAGCATAGATTCTTCCAGCCAGATGCGCTGTGAAGCAATTGTATCGTTCAGATACTTCTCAATTACCAGGCTGGCAATAGGTCCGGCATAGGTAGAGCCCCAGATTCCGTTTTCAACATACACCGAAACGGCGATTCCCGGATTATCCTTCGGGGCGAAAGCCATGAAAACGCTGTGGTCGGCACCATGGGGATTCTGGGCGGTACCGGTTTTTCCACATACAGACAACTCCGGGATCATCGACATTGCACCGGTTCCACCCGGTTGCATGACCTGTTCCATCCCGTTGATCACCGGATCAAAATGGGACCTGTTAATCCCGCTCTCCTGCTTTACCCTGAATTTCTCCGGGAATGGCATCCCTTCAATCTCCTTCACGATATGAGGGATGTAATAATATCCCCTGTTGGCAAGCATCGCACAATAATTGGCAAGTTGAAAAGGGGTTATGCCCAGTTCGCCCTGACCGATTGAAAGCGAAATGATGGGTAAAGCCCGCCACCGTGCAGCGCCAAATACGTACCGCTGGTAGTAGTCAGAGGATGGAACATTTCCTTTGTGTTCATTTTCCAGGTCCGACCCAAGTTTCCGTCCAAATCCGAAACGGGCCATTTTCTCCCTCCATGCCTCGTAGGCCTCCCTGATCCCCTTATACCCCGGATTTTCCAGGATTGCACGGAAAACATGAACATAATATGCATTGCATGATTTGGCAATCGAACCTTCCACTTCAAAGGCCTGGTCGTGGTGACAGGCTAACCTGAAACTCCCGGAACTGTATCCATGGGCACAAAAGTACCTGGTTTGGGGGGTAATCACCCCCTCCTGTAAGGCTACCAGCGCCTGAGCCATTTTAAAAGTGGAACCCGGCGGATACTGAGCCATCAGCGCCCTGTTAAACAATGGTTTCATAGGATCAGCTACCAACAGGGAGTAATTGTTCCCGCGTTCACGTCCGACAAGCAGGTTGGGATCATAATCAGGCGAATTTGCCAGTACCAGCACCTCTCCCGTAGATGGTTCAATGGCAACCACACTCCCTTTTTTATTCCGGAGCAGCAATTCAGCATACTCCTGCAGCCGGCTGTCCAAAGTAGTAATGAGGTTGTTTCCTGTTTTGGCGGTGGTATCTGATTCGCCTTCACGGTAACTTCCCTGCACCCGGTTGTGCACATCCACCATATAGTATTTGACACCTTTGGTTCCCCTCAACTCTTTCTCGTAAGCTGCTTCAAGGCCACTGATGCCGATATAGTCACCCGACTGGTAATAGGAATTGGTATCTATGATACTCTGGGTCACTTCACCCACGTACCCCAACGCATGGGCAGCAATTGATTTCGGATACTCCCTCAGGGTTCTGGCCTGCACATAAAAACCCTTCATCTTAAAGAGCTGCTCCTGAACTGCCGCATACTTTTCGTGCGATATCTGTTTGACAATCAAAGAAGGTTTATATCTGGAATAAAGCGAAGCTTTCCTGATTTCTGCGGCAAAATCGTCGTAGGGTACATCCAGAAGCCGGCTGAAGGCCAACGTGTCAAATTTCCCGGTTTCACGCGGAATGACCATCAGGTCATATGCAGCCTTGTTGTAAACGAGCAATTCGTGATTCCGGTCATACACAAGGCCACGTGCCGGATATTGAACTATTTTGCGCAAGGCATTGTTGTCGGCAAATTCCTTATAGGTGGAATCAGCCACCTGAATTTGGAATAACCGGACAAGGTATACAAGACCCGTCACAATAAAAATCGTGATTATCAATGTTTTTCGACTGGACAATGTATCCAATTCCTCTCCTCCGATTTATTCTCTGAAAACCAAAATCTGACTAATAACCAGGATTCCAATCGTAAACGCAGAACTGGCCACGCTTCGCAACAAGGTTCTGAAAAAACCCGCGAAACTGAAAACTTCCGTAAAAAACAGAAAAAAATGATGAATGATGACCAGAATGGAAGCAAAGAGCAAAAACCAGCGCCATCCGGTTTGGTGCAATCCCGGATAATTTACCTGGTCTGATTCCCGCTGACTGACCAGATTCATCACCGGCAAACGCATAAATCCCATCAACACCGATGAAGCAGCATGCAGCCCAAGTGTGTTAGAGAACCAATCCACCGATATCCCGATCATGAACGAGAAAAGGAGAACCTGGTATTGCGGCATCGACACCGGCAGCAGCAGAATAAAAAGTACATAAATGTATGGATTCAGAAATCCCGTCAGTTGGACCTGATTGAATACAAGTACCTGCAACAGTACCAAAACCACGAACATCACCGGGTATTTAATCCATACCTTCATTGCCGCTGTTTAATTTATTGATGGCATCAATTTCCGCCTTTTTATTATTCTCAATCACTTCCACGTAAGAGAGTGACTTGAAATCCACGGATAGTTTTACCCGGATGGTATAAAAACTGTCACCTCCCGGTTTTGCGAAAGATTCGACTGTACCCAAAATGATTCCCTCAGGGAAAAAGGATGAAAATCCGCTGGTCACTATCGTGTCCCCCACAGCCACGTCCACATGGAACGGAATTTCGTTCAGCAAAGCCTCCCGGTAATTCTTTCCGTCCCACACAAGTGACCCGAAATAGTTGTTTTTAGACAGTTTTGCCGACACATTCCACCTGGTGTTCAGCAAAGACAAACCAGTGGAATAGGAGGGTGACACATTGGTAATGATTCCGGCCACACCGCCCGCTGATATGATGCCCATATCGGGTCTTATCCCGTCTTCTGAGCCTTTGTCAAGTGTCAGGTAATTCTGCTGCTGGTTGACCGAATTGCTGATGATTCTGGCAGATATATAGGCATATTTCAAATGCTCGTCATTTCTTTTTTGCAACAGAGAGTCCGGAATCCGGATGATGCCGGGATTGATTCCGAGTAACTCACGGAGCCTGGCATTTTCTGCTGCCAACTCGCGGTTAACTGAAGGCAGCCTGAAATAATTCTCAGCCTTGCTGTAACTGTCGTATACCTTACCGGTAAACCTGCTTGAGGTGTTTAAAAACTTTACCTTCTGATAATTATTGTAATTAAAAATCAGTACAAAAGAGAAAATTTCAAGGACCAGAAACAAAATAAGCACATGATTTTGCAGAATAAACCTAAGGAGATTTTTCATATCATGTCGGCCGGTAAATTACCGGATCAGGAATGAGAATTTATCCACGTTTTTAAGCGCAATGCCGGTTCCACGCACAACAGCCCTCAAGGGATCGTCAGCGATATTGAAAGGAATACCGATCTTGCTGCTGAGTCTTTTGTCCAATCCCCGTAACAGGGAACCACCACCTGCCAGCCAAATCCCGTTCTTCACGATATCGGCATACAGTTCGGGAGGGGTCTGCTCAAGTGCGCTCAGGATGGCTGCATCGATCTTGGACAATGATTTTTCAAGGCAATGGGCAATTTCTTTATAGGAAACAGGCACTTCAATCGGCAAAGCTGTCATTTGGTTAGGTCCCTGTACCACAAAATCTTTGGGAGGATTGTCTAAAACAGGAAGGGAGGAACCCACCTGAATTTTGATTTCCTCCGCAGTCCGTTCTCCAATTTTGATGTTGTGCTGATGACGCATGTACTCCATGATGTCAGAAGTAAGGTCATCCCCGGCAATCCTGATCGACTTGTTGGTCACAATTCCTCCGAGTGAAATGACTGCAATTTCAGTGGTTCCCCCACCGATATCCACCACCATATTTCCCTCGGGAGCTTCGACATCGAGGCCAATTCCAATGGCAGCAGCCAGAGGTTCATAAATCATGTACACCTCTCTTCCCCCCGCGTGTTCCGAAGAGTCACGGACTGCACGTATTTCAACTTCCGTAGAACCGGAAGGGATACATACCACCATTTTCAGAGAAGGAGAGAAAAATTTGGATTTGGGGCTGATCATTTTAATCATTCCCCTGATCATCTGTTCTGCCGCGTTAAAATCGGCGATCACACCATCACGGAGAGGCCTGATGGTTTTTAGGTTGGCGTGGGTCTTTCCCTGCATCTGCCTGGCCTTTTCCCCGATTGCGACCAGTTTTTCGGTTTTTATGTCAATAGCCACAATGGAGGGTTCATCTACCACAATTTTATCATTGTGAATGATAATTGTATTGGCAGTTCCCAGGTCTATGGCTATCTCTTGTGTGAGAAATGAAAACAATCCCATGACTATTTGCTTATAATTTGTGCTTAAATACGCATAACTTCTTAATGCCGGAAATGCCTGCGTCCGGTAAAGACCATGGCAATACCGTACTTATTGCAGGCCTCTATCACTTCGGGATCGCGGATACTGCCTCCCGGCTGCACGATATAACGGATTCCAAATTCATGAGCAGCTTCCACACTGTCACTAAATGGGAAAAAGGCGTCTGAAATAAGGAGTGCCTCCCTGATATCGGGACCCTTTTTCAGGGCAAACCGTGGTATTGTCAGTTGCCTGAGGCTGTCAAGCCGGTTGGGTTGCCCCATCCCGGCACCCGTCAGCCAGAAAGCACCATCCGCATTTTCGGTAACCAGGGCAATCGCATTGCTCTTCAGGTGCTTACAGGCAGTTACACCAAAGCGGGCAAGGTTCATTTTATTCCGGTCAAAAACCGCTTCAGTTACATTTTCAAACAACGTATCACCCCCTTCGTCCTCCTCCTGGATTAAGACTCCGCCGCTGACCGAGCGGATCACTTTCTCCCCTGTATTTTCAGGCCTGACAGGTGTGACCAGTAGCCTCAGGTTCTTCTTTTTGGAAAGGATAGCAAGAGCTTCGGGGGTAAATTCCGGAGCGACAAGGATTTCCACAAATTTCTTGTCAAACCAAAGGGCCACCTCCTTATCCACCGGGGCCGTAAAACAAACAATCCCGCCGTAGGCCGAAACCGGATCGCCTGCCCAGGCCAGTTCCAGCGCCTGCATTACCGATCCGGCCACGGAAAGGCCGCATGGATTCAAATGCTTTACCACTGAAACTGCCGTCTTACCTTCGGGATTGGCTACCGAATGGTACGCATCACTGGCCGATTTCCAGGCAGCATCTGCATCAAGCATGTTGTTATAGGAAAGTTCCTTGCCTTGCAATACCCCGGATCCTGCAATGGAAAACTCCGACCTTGTGTTGTCATATTTGTAGAACACCGCTTTTTGGTGAGGATTCTCCCCATAACGCAGCTCATGGCCATCGTTCAGGGATATCCGCCGGTCACCGGAATTGTCACCGGAAAACCATGAAAAAATGGCAGCATCGTAGTGGGAGGAAACAGCAAAAGCCCTTGTGGCGAACCATTTCCGTTCAGACTCCTCACTAGACCCCTCTTTTTCATCCAGTAACCTCAGCAGGGGGAGATACTCTTTTTTGGAAGGAACAATCAATACATCCGTGTAATTTTTTGCCGCTGCCCGGATTAAGGAGATTCCGCCAATGTCAATTTTTTCGATGATCTCTTTCGGAGAAGCCCCGGCTTTCACGGTGGCTTCAAAAGGGTATAGGTCCACAATTACCAAGTCGACCATCGGGATCTCATATGAAGCAAGCTGAGCCTCATCCTCACTATTTCCCCTTCGGGCGAGAATTCCGCCAAACACTTTGGGATGCAAAGTCTTGACCCTGCCTCCAAGTATCGAAGGATAACCGGTCAGGCTTTCGACCGAAGCCACAGGCACACCCAGCGACCGGATAAATTGCTCCGTTCCCCCGGTACTGAAAATCTGAACGCCCAATCTGTGCAACTTAAACACAATTTCATCAAGGTTCTCCTTGTGAAATACGGAGATCAGTGCTGTTCTAATTTTTTTACTGTCAGCCATTTATTTTTCGTTAGTTGGCAAATATAGGAAAAAAGAGTGCAAAATCAGGTCATTTCCAGACATTGAAAACAATTTATTATTCTGACTCATTTCATTCCTTGTAACATTGCGTAAATTTAACGCTCTTATTACAACGAGGGAGGAAGGTATGGACTGAAATAAAAAATTTAACAAATTTTATAAACGAAGAAGCGCAACTTATACCTTTATACCCCTAAGTACCGGATTATGCTGTTTGCCAGATTAATATTGGAAAGTTTTAATTCAGCCATCAATTCACTGAAGGTGAACCGGCTGAGGACATTGCTCTCACTTCTGGGAATAACCGTTGGTATTTTTGCCATTATTTCGGTATTCACCGTGATAGATTCTTTGGAAAAATACATCCGGAACAGTCTGAATTCATTAGGAAGCAACATGGTCTATGTCATGAAGTGGCCATGGTCCCCTCCTGAAGGTGAAACGGAATATCCATGGTGGAAATATGTAAACCGCCCCAACCCTACCTTTGAAGAAACGGAAGAAATCCTGCGAAGGTCGCGGCTTACAGATGAGGCGGTCTACTTTTTGGAATTCACCAGAAAAATAGTCCATGGCAATGTACACATCAATGAAGTCGGCGTACTTGCCTCCTCCCACCCCTTGTTTGAGGTTTGGAACCTCAAAATTGACCAGGGCAGATATTTCACAGCAGCCGAAATGCGTTCTTCAGTTCCGGTAGCCTTGATTGGAAGTGAAATCTCAGACCAGTTGTTCGAAGGAGCCAATCCGATCGACAAAATGATCAAAATACAGGGGTATCAATTCCGGATTATCGGAGTGTATGAAAAGACAGGCCAGGACATTTTCGGGACAAGCATGGATAAGCGGATTCATCTCAGCATCTATTCTTCATACAACCTTGGGGATTTCCGTAACCGTGACCAGAAACAATCGATTTGCATCAGGTCAGAACCAGGCACTGACCTGGATGAAGTAGCCGATGAGATCCAGTCGGTTATGCGTTCAGTCAGGAAATTAAAACCCATGGATGAAAACAATTTTGCTATCAACAAGGTTAACCTGATATCCAACCAGTTCGATGCGTTTTTCAAGGTTTTCAATTTTGCAGGATGGATTATCGGGGGATTTTCGATCCTGGTGGGAGGATTCGGCATTGCCAACATCATGTTCGTCTCTGTCAGGGAAAGGACCAGGATTATTGGCATTCAGAAATCACTGGGTGCCAAACGGTGGTTTATCATGTTCGAATTCATTTTTGAAGCCATTGTATTGTCTGTAATAGGCGGGATAACCGGGTTGCTGCTGATTTTTGCAGGCACACTGATTTTCAACTACCTTTCCGACATGTCCATCATGTTATCGGTCGAAAACATCATAACGGGCATTCTGATTTCGAGTGTAATCGGTTTTATCGCCGGATTATTACCCGCCAACAGTGCAGCCCGGCTTGACCCTGTGGCAGCCATGAATGCACTTTGACTTCACAGTATATTAAAAAACATTTTGCTGACCATCAGATAAATAGTCAGTCCGAGGATGTCATTCATGGTGGTGATGAAAGGGCCGGTGGCCAACGCAGGGTCGATTTTCATCTTATTAAGGACCAGCGGGATTATTGTTCCGAAAACCGAAGCGAACAGGATCACAATAAAAAGCGAAAGCGAGACAGCCCAGGTGAGTTCCATGCTTCCAGCAAAAAAGAAATTGTACACAAAAATCAGGGAAGCAAAAGCCAGGCCGATGATTAGCGCCACCGCGAATTCTTTCATCAGTTTCGTTCCGGTGGACTCAAAATCGCGGACACCACTGGCAATGCTTTGAACCACGATGGAAGAGGATTGGACACCCACGTTTCCAGCCATGGCGGCAATCAGGGGAATGAAAAAGGCCATTGCAGGAACCAGTGTGAGGGCTTCCTCGTTGGCACCGATCACACGGGCACCCAATATTCCCCCTGTGAGGCCGATCAGCAACCATGGGAACCGGGCCCGTGTAAGGCTCCACACCTTATCCCCCGGCTCCACATCCCCCACAATACCTGACACCATCTGATAGTCCCGTTCTGCCTCTTCACGCATCACATCGATCACATCATCGAAGGTGATCCGCCCTTTTAACCTTCCGATCTCATCCACAACAGGAATTGCCACAAGGTCGTATCTCTCCATCATCTGGACCACCTCCTCCTGGGGAGTTTCTGTGGTCACAGACTTCACATCCGCAAAATAGATATTTGAAATCCGGGTATTGGTACTGTTCAACAACAATTTTTTCAACGACAAGACTCCCTTCAGCTTGTTGCCATCGTCAACCACATACACATAGTAAATATCGTCCACATCTTCCGCCTGTCTGCTGATTTCCTTAAGGCAGGTAGCCACTGTCCAGTTCTCATTGACTGTGACAAGCTCCTTGGCCATAATCCCCCCTGCCGTTTCTTCATCGTACTCCAACAGGTCGACAATGTCGCCCGCAATTTCCATATCCTCAATTTCATTGAGAACCGAAATTTTCACATCCTCATCGAGGCTGCCCAAAATATCCGCAGCATCGTCAGAGTCCATGTTCTCAATATACTGCCGGGCAATCACATCAGGCGACAACGCATTCAACAAGTTGTTGCGCTCGTCTTCAGGGATTTCAACCAGCACGTCTGATGCCATTTCTGAATCCAGAAGCAGATAGACATACATCGCATCCTCCAGGTTAAGGACAGCCAGGATTTCAGCAATATCCGCAGGGTGAAGTTCATTGAGCATCTGCCTGATTTCCTGCTCATTCTTCACCTCAATCAACCCTCTTATCTCTTCTACATAATTTCTCGTGATGTCATAATTCATAATTGCGGAATTATTTGTGATTGAAGACAATTTGTTAATTCTTCGAATTGCGCTACCGACAACTGTTCTGCCCTCATTCCCGAAAACGGTTCAGGGACCGAAGAAGTCAGTGGTTTCAGCGCATTACTCAGCATTTTTCTCCTTTGGTTAAATGCAGTTTTAACCACCTTGAAAAAAAGTGTTTCGTCACAGGCCAGATGACTGCGTTCGTTCCGGGTAAGCCGGATTACCGCTGATTTTACCCTGGGAGGAGGAACGAAAACCTGTTCCCCTACCGTAAAAAGGTAATCAACCTGATAAAAAGCCTGCAGCAAAACGGACAAGATCCCATAAAGCTTTGAGCCGGGCGCCGTACTGATCCTTTCAGCCACCTCTTTCTGAACCATTCCCACTACCTCAGGGATCTGACCGCGGAATTCCAGAATCCTGAAAAAAATCTGGGAGGATATGTTGTATGGGAAATTCCCTACTACGGCGAAAGGTTCCCGGAAAATCTCATTCAGCGGAAGTTGCAAAAAATCGCCTTCGATCAGGTCAGTGGCCATAGCGGGAAACTTATTCCGCAAATAGAGGATGGATTCCGTATCGATCTCCACAGCACGGAAAATGACTCCCGGAGTTCCCAAAAGGTATTGCGTAAGCACTCCCGTTCCGGGACCTATTTCAAGTACCTGACTGCAAGTGTCTAATTTTAAACTTGCCACAATCTTTCGGGCAATATTCTGATCTTTCAGAAAATGTTGCCCTAAATGTTTCTTTGCACGTACAAAATCCATTCTGCTCCATCTCGATTTACCGGGCCACTCCCCTTTTTGCCCGTCCGAATCAAAGGTTTTGTTAAATTTGCGGAAATTTCAAAGCCGGAAAATTATCCCCGTACTTTTCTGGTAAAAATAACAACTTTTTGAGGCTTAATACCGTTAGCCTGAATGTTAATTAATAAAAAGAAATTGAAAAAGCAGGTTAAGTCAATACTAAAATATTCAGCGTTTTTTGCCGTGGGTATCCTGATCTTCTGGCTGATTTACAAAGATCAGGATATAGCCATGATTAAATCGGTTCTGCAGAACGATGTGAATTATTTGTGGGTATGGGTTTCCTTGCTCATCGGGATACTGAGCCATCTTTCCAGGGCTATCAGGTGGAATTACCTGATTGAACCACTGGGATCGCGCCCATCGACCCTGAATACATTCCTGGCAGTGATGACCGGATACCTGATGAACCTGCTGGTTCCACGGATGGGAGAGATTTCCCGATGCGGCGTGCTTTCCAAATATGAAAAGATATCATTTGCCAGCCTGATCGGCACTGTCGTTACCGAACGGGTAATCGATTTACTGATGCTGCTCCTGATGACCTTCATCGCGTTTATTGCCCAGTTCAGATACCTGGTGAACTTCATTCAGAGTAATCCGGGAATAGAAGAAAAAATCAGACACCTTCTCACCCATCCCTTGTTGATCGGGGGAATCCTCTTCACCATTCTGTTTCTGATTACAATGCGGAAAAAAATTGCACGGTCGAAGATGTACCGGCGGATGAAAAGAACAGTGGACAACCTGAAAGACGGAATTATGTCGGTAAGATATGTCAGGAGGAAGGGGGCGCTGATATTTCACTCTTTCTTCATCTGGATCATGTACTACCTGATGTTGTATGTCGCATTCTTTGCCTTTGATTTCACCGCGGGACTCTCACCGCTGGCTGGGCTTACGACCTTTGTGATGGGAAGTTTCGGGATGGTAGCCCCTGTTCAGGGCGGACTGGGTACCTGGCATTTTATGACCAAGGAAGCACTGGCTTTATATGGAATCAGCAACGGGAACGGGATCATTTTTGCCTTTGTGGCCCACACCACCATGAACCTCATGGTTGTTATTCTCGGATTAATTTCGCTGGTGGCCTTACCTGTGGCAAACCAGAAACGCAACATCCCCAGCAAACCATGAACACGGAACTCTTTATTGCACGACGCCTGTTCAGTGACCGGGAAAATAAACACCACCTTTCCAGAAGGATCATCAACATTGCCCTTGCCGGAATTGCACTGGGAATCATCCTGATGCTGCTGGCAGTAGCCATTGTAACCGGATTTAAAAAAGAGATCAGCGACAAGGTGATCGGATTTGGGGGGCACATTCAGGTTGTGAATTTTGATTCCAACTTGTCGTACGAAACCACACCGGTCTCCTCCGATCAACCCTTTTTCCCCAGGTTAGAAAAAATCAGCAACATAAACTCCTGGTACAGGTATGCCACAAAACCCGGCATCATCAAAACCGAAGAGAATATTCAGGGGGTTGTATTAAAAGGAGTCGATGGCTCCTTCGACTGGAAATTTTTCAGCGACAACCTGATCCGGGGAGAGATTCCCGTGCTGACCGGGGAACGGTCGCCACAGGTTTTGATTTCGGAAAACCTGAGTACGCTCCTGATGCTCAAACTGAACGACCCCCTGTATATGTACTTTGTAAACGAAAACGAACAAATACCCAGAATCAGGCAGTTCACAATCTCCGGGATTTACAGAACAAATCTCCAGGAATTTGACAACCTGTTTGTACTGGGTGACATCAGGCAGGTGCAACACATCAACGGTTGGGACTCCACACAAGTCAGCGGGTTTGAATTCACCATCCACCGCTTCGATGAGCTGGAAGAGACAACCAGACAGGTCAGGGAGACAGTGATCAGTTATAACAACGATCCGGGGTCCACACTCCGCACACTTCATATCAGGCAAAAGTATCCCCAGATTTTTGACTGGCTCTCCATACTGGATATGAATGTATGGGTAATCCTCACCCTGATGGTGCTGGTGGCAGGGTTTAACATGATTTCCGCCCTGTTGGTTCTTATCCTTGAGCGAAGCCGGATGATCGGCACACTAAAAGCCCTGGGGAGTCACAACAGCAGCATCAGGAAAATCTTTCTCTATTTATCAGGCTTTCTGGTCAGCAGGGGTTTACTCTGGGGAAACCTTGCAGGAATTGCACTTTTACTGATCCAGAAATATCTGCAGCCCTTCAGCCTTGATCCTGCCTCCTATTATATGGAGTATGTTCCGGTACATCTTTCGCTGGCCGGGATTGTCATGCTTAACGCGGGAGCACTTGCTGTAACCCTCCTGATGCTCGTTCTGCCGGGTTATTTTGTAAGCCGGATTTCCCCGGGCAAAACATTGCAGTTTGATTAATTAAGGTATCCCCACCCCTAATCCGACATGGAAAGCTGGCCTTTGAAAATAATACAGGCACTGGCCAAGGAACTGCCCGGGGTAAAGTCGCATCTGAAAATGTCTCCTCCAGGGAGGGAGATGGAACCTGCGCCTGCGTTTCAGGGCCAAATCAGGCAAAGCGGAGTATTGGTGCTCCTGTTTCCCGTCGACGGGGAGTTGTCCACCTGCCTGATCAAACGCCCCCTGACCATGAAAGATCATGCCGGGCAAATTGGTTTTCCGGGAGGAAAATGCGAACCGGAAGATGCCAATCCCCTCCAGACAGCCTTGCGCGAATCGATGGAAGAAATTGGCATTCTGCCCGGGGATATGGAAATCCTGGGCGCATTATCCCCGCTCTATGTCCCGGTGAGCAGGTTTCTGATTCATCCCTTCGTGGCATGGAGCAGCACAAAACCAGGCTTTAAACCCGAATCCAGGGAAGTAGAGCGGCTGCATATTTTTCCGCTCTCCCGTTTTCTTTTCACCCCGCAGACCACCTTTGCCGATGTTGAAACCCACACTGGCAGGTTAAATGTCCCTGCCTTCGTCTATGAGGGCGAAACCATCTGGGGAGCCACAGCCATGATCCTTTCAGAATTTGCTGACGTATTGGGCAATTTCTCAGGAACTGACTGAAGCCAGAAAATTGTCATAATTTCCCAGTACCGCTTGCACAAAATGATAGGGTTCACTCCCGTTGCAGTATCCCCATCGGACCACTTCATCGGAATAATATTTAACCTCTGATTTATTCAACAGGAAAAACTCCACATTGTCGTTCCATACAAGCGGATTCCTGCCGTACTTTTCAGCCAGCCGTTGAGAATCCCTGACATGTCCCAACCCGACATTGTAAGAAGCCAGGACAAACTTAAGTCTTTCGCGTTCGTCAGGAATTTCCTGAAGGAACTGATCGTTCAACCAGGAAAGCAAGGCTACCCCAGCTTTAATATTTTGTTCCGGATCAAAAATATCTTCCACCCCCATTGATTCGGCGGTTTCAGGCATCAGCTGCATCAACCCGGAAGCCCCGGCAAATGAAATAGCCAGCGGATCAAAGGATGATTCCTTGTACATCACGGCAGAGATCAGTCTCCAGTCCATACCCTTTGCCTTTGCCTCACTTTTGACCAACTCGTCATATTCAGAAATCCTGCTGCCTGTGGCATGGAGGAGTGACATCCGGTATTGCTTTCTTTCCGTTTTATAATAGTGGTTTCGTATGGCCTGGTACCGGTAAGTTCCCTGAAATTCAGTGAGCCAACTGTCGATATATTCCCGGAGGTTCACCGCATCCTTCCGCACAGCCCAGGCAATATTCTGTCTGAAACTCACCGGAACACTGAAATCCAGTCCGGGGAATTGCCGTTGGTATAGCTTAATCATACTTTCATCACAGACAGTCAGTTCAATTTCACCGGTGGAGACTTTTTCGACCAGGTGTTCCGTATCGGATATGGAGTCCTCCACGATAACCAACGTTCCGCCGGTTTCCTCCTTCAGGTTCTTCAACCGCTCATAAAATGCGGAGGATTGCTGTACCACAACTTTTTTCCCCGACAGATCCAGAACGTTCCGTATTGCAATCTCCTTTTCTTCTCCCGGAATCCCGGATTTTCGCTGGACCAGGACCTGCCTCGTCTGTTCAAGGGGTTGGGTGAAGTCAACCCTCCGGCTTCTCTCACCGGTTACCGTAAGGTTTTTTGCTGCAAGATCATAACGACCTGTTTCGAGTCCAAAAAAGGTGCTTTCCACATCATTGTTGACAAAGAAGTCCAGTTCGACATCCAGTTCACGGGCCAGTTCACGAAGGAGTTCGTATTTATACCCCATCGGTTTGCCGCGATACACAAAATAGCTTATAGAATTATAATCTACAACAACCCTGAGGTGACCTTCTTTCCTGATGGTTTCCAAATCACGCAAGGGTGCTTCAAATTTTCCGTCTTCCCACACACTGTCGCTTCGGGTCTGTTCCACAAAAATCGAAAACAGAGATATCAATAGCATGAGCAGGAAAACATTCCTGTACTTAAATTTCATTCGATAAAAATTAGTTAACAAATAGGGGGGTCAATTGTAAAATGACCAGGCCACTCCCAGCCGGAATGTGGCACTATTCATTGGATAATGTAACGAAGTAAAATAAGGTTTGTTCATTCCCAATGATGCGATGTTCATATATTGTAAAAAAACACGGGTTCTTTTAAGTTTTAAATTCGCAAAACCATCCAGGTAAGGGTAATTGCCCAGAAGTTTTTCGTTTTGAAGATGGAAAAAACCGGTTACCGGATGATAGGCATCGGCATAATAGGCGGTATTATACCGCAAGTCAGCTCCCATCTGGATAAAAAGCACTTTCGACACCACCAGGTCATAGCTAAGTGAGAGCCGGGCCGAAAGGTCAGGAAGATGGATATACCTCGGGGCTGATGCTTTCTGCCATAAAAGATGAGTCAGCAAGGTAAATTTCCGCAGTCTGAATTCCTTATTTACAAATGCGGAAAGCAAAAGCAGTTCGCTTTTTGTCTGTGCCGGCAGTCCAAGTGTATCGTGAAAAATGTAATTGTTGATCAGTGAATAGTTTGCGCCGGCATCCAGGTTGTAATGAGGCGAATGGAAGGCAAAAGAAATATTCATCAACTGTTCATTGACGAAATTGTTGTCCCATTTGATTCTGTTCGAAAAATAGCGTTGCTGAAAATAGTCGGGTACGCGGTTCAGCAGGGATCCTGTGATGGTAATGCCGGAGAGGGTATCATTCTTCAACCTGACGGGTTTTGAAATCGCACCACTCAATTCCGTTTGTCCGGCCTTGAACCCTGTCAGATACTGACGTCCTTCAAAATTCCATTGCCAAAATTTACCAGTCTGACGGAAAATTCCTCCTCCCACGAAACTGTTGGAATAGGTTTTATCGTACCACCTGAGATCAGGTCCCCTGTACACTGAATTGCTGTATGATCCGGGGTGGAACGGAAAAACAGCTTCCTTGTAACCGAAGGCAGCATAGCTGTTTTTTACAACTTCTACTCCGGCAAAGGCTCTTTTACCGAAACTGTACTTTTTGAGGGCGGATTCGTAGAACTTCAGCTGGATCAGATTTGTCACACTGTTAAAGCGGACGGAGTCGTGTGAAAAACCAGGATTCAGATAGTGGTCCGTGAAATAGTCACTGTTGCTTTCATCCTCTCCTTCCGAGAACAGCCTTTTGTTTTCTGAGAGCCTGAAAGAGTATATCACTCCGGCCACCGGTCTGAAGATATCCTTTTCTGTGGTAGTATCAGTAACCCCAAGTTTGTATTCGGCATCTGCAAAGATGTAATTGGTGCGATATTCCGAACGGGCATCGGTGAGGCGCATAACCACGTATTCCGTTTCAGTATTCAGCAGATCTTCGTCATTTGCCATCCCGCCGTTTTCCGTATTGAAAATCCGGTTGAAAATCACTCCGCCGTGGACATTCAATTTTTCGCCGGTATATCCTGAATAAAGGGAAATAAAATGGTTTTTATGTCCCTGGAAATTGTATTGCCCGTCCGATTTTGCCTGGTCGTACCTGAAGGTTACATTAAGCACCGGAGAAATATTCTGGGAATGCAGGACATTGAAACGGGTTTCATTATTCCGGTTTTTGTTTTCACTCTGACTGTAATCCAGGATGGTATATGGAGTAGTGGTATTGTAATAGATAATTTGGGAAGGAGTCAGTAAATACGCGTCGTGAGTTCGCAAAAAATAGAATTCGGTAGCGTAATCTCTTTTCGTAAAGTCATTGCTGAGATAGGCTCCCCCGTAATTACCCGTATAGGTATTGGTAATTGAATTTTTGTAGGCAGGATGGTAATTGTGGTAATTGCGCATCAGTGTATCCACTTTCACGGAATCAAGGAATGCGCCATAACCTGAGGTACGCCAGGATACGACATGCGGAGGCACATACTTTTCCTTTTGAACCGGTTGTTCGGTATCGTTTTCCATTGTTTGTCCTTCGGGTCGGATTTGACCAGCCGACCACAATGGGAAAAGACAGGTTATAAAAATCAATACTTTCGTGAAATCAATCATTCAAAAAAAGTAATCTGGTGCAAAACTAAGAAAACCATTTGCATCCCGGCACGTGTAACATGCTTTTCTTTAAATAATTAACATGTTTAAAGATTAATATAACATTGAAGTAACAAATAAAGTACTTTCTGGTGTTTTATTAAGCGCGTGGGGTATCAACAAAAAACTCCGGCTCAATAAAGAACCGGAGTTTGATAAGT
>CAYYJE010000026.1:0-33508 GCA_964472165.1 uncultured Prolixibacteraceae bacterium
AGGCTTAAAGATATAGACTATTGTTATTCAGATTGATAAATGTGTTAAAGTAGAAATAATTACAGATTGATATTAAGGTAGTTAGTTTGTTTTTTTGTTGTACTATACTAACCATTTTCTGTTGTACCAAAAAATTCAAAAATCTGCGAACTTTTCCACGGCTCCATTTCCATCTGTGTGATAATGTTTTTTGTGAAAACGCACACTCCCCAGCATTAACATTGAACCGGATTCCACGGATATTGAAACTGCCTTCCTTATGGTTGGTCAAAAGTAATATGTCTATCCACGCTTGACCGTCCGTAAATGGCTCTGATGTCCATATGGGGTTGTCACATAATTGCCGGTGTATCTTGATCCATCCGTCACTCATGTTTCAAATGTTTCATTGTACCAATCCCGAAACTCCGCAAACGATCGGGCGACAACATACAGACCTCCGGCCTTCTCGATGCTCTCCAACATCTTCACCGCTCGACTTTTGATGTAACGTGGTTTCTTCGTATATTCGTAGCGGTTTATATGGCCGTTGCCTGTGGGATGGGTAGCGGCTTTTTTCATACTGCCATGGGTTTGATTGCCGCCTCGACCTCATCCCGCTTGTAATAGACTCGACCGCCCAACCCGTACGCTTTCAATTTTCCGCGCTTGGTCAGATTGTGAACCGTACTGAGATCCACGTTTAAAAAATCCCTGACCTCATTGCGGGTCATGTACTCCGTGGGTTCCTTTGGTTGAAAATCGGATTTAAGTTTGCCAACCTCCTGCCGGACAATATCGGCCATGGTCTGCCTAAATTCGTCCGACGTGATCTGAATTAATTGAATTGTGCCTGTCATATCTGTATCGTTTAAGATTATACAGGCAAAGGTCGGGGGCGGGCCGTACTGGTACAAATACGATATTGTATTATTTTCAGTACGTTATGTTTTTGGATGCTTATTTCAATCCAATAAATTGTTTTGCATCGTTATAAATAGATTCCTTATGCGGTGTTTTACAAACATTATATTGTTTCCAATTTTCTGCTAAATCTATACCAAACGTATTATATAGCCATTCTTTATATTCCTTTGCTCCAATCTGATACATAAATTCATCTGTTTTCATGCTCCAATAAATGAAACAATAATCGGCTATTTCTTTGCCTGGTCTTACTTTCGACCTCATGTGTTCAAACAACCGCCAACATTCTGATTTTTTAAATATCCGTGGATGTGGATTTTTCAACTGTTCCGGTTCCGGTTCCTGGGATGTGGTCGTGGTCGCGGGTGCTAATTTCTCCGCATCGCCAAACGATTTTAGAATCAAATAAACATCTTCGCCGGTCATGGTTCCGGTATGTGTGCCATTTGAAACCCTTTGCAGATCGATCCTGCATTTCCATTTGTCTAAACTTTCGGGATGCTCACAATACGGCAATACTGTCAATGAGTAGTTATAAACGCGTTCCAATTCGTCAAACAACCATCCGACAACCATCCGACAACCTGAAAAGAATTCATCCTTTGATAACCCTTCATTTGCCGCATCTTTGTATTCCCGCAGAATGTATTCGGTAAAAAATTGTATTGTGTTCGGGTTGGTTGCCCCCTTCAAAATTATATTTATGTAGTCCATGGCTTCGGTATTATTTTGCAGATTTTACGACGGTCAACTGTGTTTCCTTTCGGGCGTTCATTTCCATTTGCCTAAAATATGTAGCGATCTGCACGGCATAATCATTTGTTGTTTTACCGATGTACTCTAAAAATTGTTTTTCCGTGCTATGTGCCGTTATGCTGATGAGTAGTGCCGTTGGAACCGTTCCGTAAAAATTCGATGCAAACGACCGACGGCACACATGGGATGTGATCAATTCCCATTTTTCATATTTGCTTTTATTTTTGCGCCATAACTTGCTGTCTTCGCAATACTCCAACCGGCCCCCTGTAATAACTTGGGTCAACCCTGCCAACTTGCATACATCTTTGATGTACTCATTGAACCGTTGGTTTGATACCTCATACGGAAACCGTCCATTCCGTTTATTCAGTATTGCACGAACTTTGTCATGTACCGGGATTGATACGTTTTTGCCGGTCTTCTCCTGTGTCAACTCGATTAACTCCAATCCTGCACGGTTGACAATGTTGTCCGTGGTCAGCTTCATAAGATCCCCAACGCGTTGCCCGATGTAGCAACCAATGATTAACCAATCGCGGGCGTTTTCCAACGCGGGCCGTGTGAACGGTGTATTCTCGATCTTTTCCAATTCGTCAAATGATAGATAGATTTTTTCGGTCTTCTCGGTGAAACCCTTGATCTGTGATAACTGCCGGTTAACTTCAATCCCTGTTTTATCTGCATCCCTGCAAATGATTTTTAAAAGTTTAATATATAACCCGGTTGTGTTAACCCCCAACTTATCGACCTCCCGGAAATACTTAACCAACTCATTGCGGAATTTCAGATCAAAATCTTTAACGTAATAACGATGTTTTTTATATGCTTCGTAGGAAACTAACTTGTTTCGTAAAGTGGTGTATTTCTTTATTGTGCCGTATGATGCCCCGCGCCGTCCGTTGCTATACTCTTTATATTGCAGATTGTCAATGTAATATTGAATATGATTAGTCAAACGGTCTGTATCGTCCTTTTTCTTGCGCCCCTGGTGGGCGTCTATGCTATCCTGCAACCAATCGCCCGTTATTTCCTCTCCGCGCTTCATCGACTCGTTAACGCGGGTCAGTATGTCGGCGGCCATGTTGGTTAAATATACTTTCAGGTTTTTAAGGTCGATGTCGTTTTCCCTCGGCAGACCATCCGCAGGACTCCAATCGGCAGGATCAACAAAATGGTTTGTTTTTCTCACAAATACAACTCCACGGGAAATTGATAACCGTGCGTATATGTTTGCAGGGTTGTTTTTTGTTTGCAGATAAAATTTAATTGTTGCCATAATTTCTATATTTGAACTCAACAAATATAATAATTTTATATAACCGTTATATAACCGTTATATAACCAACCGTCAATTCGATTAAATAATTATCAACAATTTTAAACATTTGATTCTATGAAAACATCTGTATTTATTAGGGTTTCCGGGCGTTTTTTGCCTATTTTCAATATGTTCATAAATGCTTAAAAAATGCCGGGTTATGTTACCGACAGTTCCACTAATTCTTGTAACCCTTTAAAAGGATTACCCCAATAACCGACATGTTTTAGCATTATCATTCTTTCTTCCTCATTCATGTCCGTAAAAAAAACTGGGTCTTGGCGGATTCAATTTTAAAAAGAAGTGGTTAAAAAACTTTGGCCATTCGGTCACGTACCCAGATTAAATCATCTTTCATCAATCCGAAGATTTCAGTGTGTGCCATGGTGGATGCATTTTTTCCGGTTTCGGCTCCACCCAGGTCGTATTCGTAATGGATACTGACAGGCGCAGCCACCTCCAGCCTGGCATATTCTTTCAGAAAATCGTCAAAATTAACCATGCCTTTGCCCAAATGAACATTTTCGTGGCGCCATACGCCTTTTTCGTTTTTTGCCCATACAAAATCTTTAATGTCGATGGTGCGAATCCAGGGAGCGACACGTTGCATACCCAGTTTCCAGGAGTAAGCACCTTCGACCACTGCATGACGGATGTCGTATTGAACGCCCATGTACTGAGGATCGACATTTTTTAACAGTTCGTAAATATCCCAAACCGGTGACCCAACCGAAGCTCCCGAATGGTTCTGGTAATCGCCGTGAATTCCCACCATTTCGTTGATTTTTGCCAGATTTTCAATGGTTTTCCGGTGTGCATCGAGGTTTTGCTGAATGGATTTTGACGCTTCATATTTCAGCCAACCGGTCCGGTAATACTTTATGCCTGAATCGGCTGCTGCACGAAGAACATCAAGCGTGAGCCGATCATCGGGGCTGGTAATTGCGGTTACAATCATCGGAATTTCAACACCCTGCATTTTAAACGATTTCACCGCTTTTGGCAATTCTGTTTTAACATGGGCAGGCTCAATCTGACCGCCGGGGCGGACGGGCATATCGGCGCCATCGAATCCCATCCGTGCAAGCGCTTCTCCGGTCTGGTCAATTGTCAAAAATTGCAGGCATTTGGTGAAAGCACAGATGGGACGGTTTGCAGATTTTTGCTTAAAAAGTGAGTTGCCCGCTCCTGTTGATGAAAGCCCAAAGGCTGCCGCCGAGAGGCCGGTTGTTTGAATGAAGTTTCGTCGGTTCATAAGTGAGAATAGAAATTAATTAACTATCAATTATAAACATGGTGAATGTAACCAAAGTTTCTAAATTTTGAGGTTTGCCAATCATCTTTTAGTAAATTAATAAAATGCTATATTTGAAGTGTGACCGGAGGAGGATCAAAATTGGAAACAGATGCAGAGGAAAAAGGAAAAGCTTAGCAATAAAACAGATTACTTAAATGGTTCTTCGGCAGCACGCCCTTCCTTCTTAACACTATCTAAACAGCGGTTCATGAAACTTTATCTGATTTTAATACTCCTGATCCCCTTCTGGGTTTCGGGACAACAAACCCTGAATTCAACAGATTCTTCCGGGCGCAGACAGGGCCCCTGGGAAAAGAAATACCCCAACGGAAAACTGATGTACCAGGGGAGCTTCAAAGATGGAAAGCCTGTCGGACTATGGAAAAGGTGGCACGACTCCGGAAACCTGAAAGCTGTGCTGGAATACAGCGAAACCAGTGACTCGGTGAAGGCAAAGCTTTATGAGACCACTTCCCGGCCTGTGGCGGAAGGAGTTTACATCGGGGAAAAAAAATGCGGACGATGGACCTACTATTCCAATGATGCGAAAATTGCGGAGGAGAATTACACCGACGGCCAAAAAAACGGAATCTCGAGGCGGTTTTATGCTTCCGGTGAGCTTCTGGAGGAGTCGGTTTGGAAAAATGACCTCCCTGACGGGCCATACCGTGCCTTTTTTCTGACAGGAAAGTCTTTTCTGGAGTGTACCTACAAGGAAGGGAAAAGGAGTGGCCGATGTGTCAGCTATTTTCCATCCGGGGCAGTTGAAGTGGAATCGGCATATCTGGAGGATCTTCCCGAAGGCATATGGAAATATTACAATGCACGGGGTGCCCTGAGGTATACCCTGACGTATGAAAAGGGAATTCTGAAGAATCCCGAAGTGCTGTTGAAAATGGACTCGCAACAGTTGGATGAGTTGGAAAAGCAACGGGAAAAAATCGTGGATCCGGAGAAATATTTGCTCAATCCTGAAGAATTTCTGGAAAGAAAGCGATAAATTAGTCCTTTAGCCCTGACAAAATGATCATAAAGAATGGGATGCTGGCTGGTTTAATCATGCTCTGTGTGGCTTTTGCCTTGCCGGAAGCAGGCGCACAGTCGTGTTACCGGATCAGCTTCACCGATAAAGTCCATTCACTTGCCTTATTGGATAAACCTGCCGTTTTTCTCTCAGAGAGGTCGATTCAGCGAAGGGTAAGGCAGCAGATTCCCCTTGAGGAATCCGATTTGCCGGTAAGCCGGATTTATATCGATTCCATAGTCAGAAAAGGGGCGCTTCTGCTTCATACTTCCCGCTGGCTGAACAGCATTACCGTGAAAATGAACGACGACAGGGATATTTCTGCCCTTTCAGCCTTTGGTTTTGTAAAGGAAATTGAGCTGACGCGGCCTGGCTTGCCGGGTAAAAAAAAGGCAGCCGGCAAATTCGGAACCCCCGGCTGGCTGGGAGCGATCGATACCTCCTTTTACGGCGCATCAGCCGCCCAGGTGGGGCAGCTGAACGGTCACCTGCTGCACCAGCAGGGATATAATGGTGAAGGAATCGTCATCGCCGTGCTGGATGCAGGATTTTACGGGGTGAATACCCTGCCTGCCTTCGAATCCCTGCGGGGAGAGGGAAGAATTGCAGGAACCCGCGATTTTGTGGATCCCCGGTCCGACATCTTCGGGGAGCACCCGCATGGAATGATGGTTTTATCGGCCATGGGAGGTTTAATTCCGGGGCGCCTTGCCGGCACTGCTCCAGGCGCCTCCTATTGGCTGATCAGGACGGAAGATGACGCTTCAGAATATCTGATCGAAGAGGATAACTGGATTGCAGGGGCAGAATTGGCCGACAGCATAGGTGCCGATATTGTCAACTCCTCGGTGGGTTACTCGGATTTTGACATGGCGGAAATGAATCACACCTATGCCGATATGGACGGGTCCACCACACGGGTGGCAAGGGCAGCCAACATGGCAGTTTCGAAAGGAATGCTGGTTTTCAGCAGTGCGGGAAATGAAGGGAGTAATCCGTGGCAAAAAATCATATCTCCTGCCGATGGGGACAGTGTCATCGCGGTGGCTGCTGTCAACAGGCAAGGGATAAGGGCTGCCTTCAGTTCGATGGGCCCGGCTCCTGACGGGGCGTTGAAACCCGACCTGGCAGCGATGGGGCAGCAAACGGCCTTGCAGGGTGCCAATGGACTCGTGACAGCGATGAACGGTACATCATTCTCTTCGCCACTTCTTGCCGGGATGGCTGCCTGTTTGTGGCAGGCTTTTCCCGGAGCCACGGCTTCGCAAGTCAGGCAGGCATTTATCCGCAGCGGAAGAATGTTCCATCGCCCTGACACACTCCTGGGACATGGCATTCCTGATATGCGGATTGCCTTTGCTCTGCTGGCCGGTTCACAGGATCTCAAAAATGCGGAGACCAGATACTGGACCCTGTTCCCCAATCCAGCGGAAGGCGGATTCACCCTTCTGTCTGAAACCGGCTTCTCAGGAGCGACAACCGTGGAGATCTACGCTTCTTCCGGGGCGCTGCACCGGAAGGCCGGATTCAGCGGCCCTGGACCCCATCGTATTGCATTGCCGGGAAACGGAACTTCCGGGTTATGGCTGCTGCGCATCATATCGCCTCTGGGAACGGAGGTCGCTAAAGTAACAGGAGTAACAGGAAAATGAACAACCGGTTGACATTGCTGGAACTGAATAACCTCATCAGGGATGCATTGCAGGATGCTTTCCCAGCTGCATTATGGATCGTGGCTGAAATCAGCGAGATGAAGGTGAACCGTACCGGACACTGCTATCTGGAACTGGTGGAAAAAGAAGAGGATAGCGATGACATCAGGGCCAGGGCAAGAGCCACCATCTGGTCTTACACCTTCAGGATGATCAGGCCTTATTTTGAAACCTCCACCGGTCAGCCATTCAGGGAAGGGATAAAAGTGCTGGTCCAGGTGGCCGTGGAGTACCATCCTTCCTACGGGATGAGTTTGAATATAAAGGATATTGACCCCACCTATACACTGGGAGACCTGGCACGAAGGCGGAATGAGATCATCAGGCAGCTTGAGGAGGCGGGAGTCATCGCGATGAACAGGGAACTACCCCTTCCTCTTGTGCCTCAACGCATTGCAGTCATTTCATCCGCAACAGCCGCCGGGTACCAGGATTTCGCGGATCAGCTGGATCACAACCCCCGGGGTTTCCGTTTTTACCATCGGCTTTTTGAAGCTTTTATGCAGGGTGCTGCTGCCGTCCCTTCCATCCTCGATGCCCTGGATGAAATTTTCAGGGAAGAAGCGCAATTTGATGCGGTTGTCGTCATCAGAGGAGGAGGTGCCCAGGCCGACCTGGGCGTTTTCGACAATTTTGAACTTGCCTACGCGGTAGCCCAGTTCCCTTTGCCTGTTATTACCGGAATAGGACACGAAAAGGATGAAACCATTCTCGATCTGGTGGCCCACACACGGTTGAAAACCCCCACTGCCGTGGCAGAGTTTTTTATAGGAGGGGTTTCCCGGTTTCAGGATAGTCTGCAGGAAATGGAAGAAACCCTGGTCAGGGAAGTTCGCCGGATTCTGAATGAAAACCAGAATGTGCTGGAAGAATTCGCCGGTCGTCTCTCCGGAATCACCGGGAGGAATATCCGGTCGGCAAAGTCGGGATTGCAGAGACAGGGACATCGACTCCGCCTGGCAGTTAACCGGTTTATTTTCGACCAGGAACAGCAAATCTCCCATGAACGGTTTGCCTTTTTGAAAGCTGCTGAACGGTTTGTATTGCATCACAGGAATCTGCTCCGTCAGCGAAGCCGTGAAATAAGTTTTGCCACGAACCTGAACCTGGGGAAGCAGACTTCCCGGGTGGTCCATCTTCATGATTCTCTTCGTAAAAGCTACAGGATGCTGCTGTTGAAATCGGCAAGAGAAATTGCAGCGAAGGAAGAAACAACCCGGTTGCTCGATCCCGGAAATGTCCTTCAAAGAGGTTATACCCTCACCCTGCAAAACGGAGTGATCGTAAAATCAGCCAGCCGGATTTCCGGATCGGTTCCCCTGGAAACCATTTTCCGGGATGGATCCGCAGAGAGTGTAGTTACAAAAACGAAATACAATGAGCACAAAGAAGATTACCTACCAGGAGGCGATGGATGAAATCGGGGAAATCCTCGGGAAAATAGAAAATGAAGAACTCGACATTGACGATCTGGCAGAGAAGGTGAGGCGTGTGGCCTCCCTGCTGAAGTTCTGCAAGGACAAACTCCACAATACCAGTGAGGAAGTGGAGAAGATTCTTGGCGAAATGGAAGAGTAAAAAGGTTCAAATGCCTTCGGCTTCGCCTCGGCGTTCAAAGGTTCAAATACATTCGGCGTTCAAGGGTTCAAAGGCTACGCCGTTCAAAATCGTTCAAAGGTTACATTCAGTAGCCCCGGGAAGATGATTGCCACCTTAACATTGCGCACTGAAAGGGCAGGTTACCCCTGGGAATCTTGCCTGAAGCCCGGCATGGGAGGAGATTTTCATCAAATCAACTTGTCATCCCGACCGGATCCCGGGCGAAAGTGGTGTTGGGGTATGCTGCCCCTTCAGGGCGCCCACACAACCTTCAACTGAATCTTAACCCAATGGCAACGCCTTGGGTTATGAATCCGCATGAGGTAACCTGGGCGCCCTGAAAGGGCAGGTACCATCTGAAATCAGGGCTGAAGCCCAGTTAAGGAAGATGGCAGATCGCGTTTCCACAGCTTCCTCTCCCTCCCTTCACAACCTGCAATTGAAACTCCCCGCGGCAGAGCAGCGGGGAATCCGATTCCGCAGAGGACTTCTCTATTGTGTTGCTCGCTAACCCCGTGCGCTCACCGGAATTCAATGACTGGAAATATACGCCGCGATCCAGTCGCCGACCTCCGAAGTTTTGAAGGCCTTTCCTTCTGCAATGTCCGCAGTGACCACTCCGGCTTCCAGTGATGCATTCACGGCATCGCGGATTCTCTTTCCCTCCTCAGGCATCTTGAGGGCATATTCGAACATCATGGCGGCCGAGAGAATAGCGGCCACGGGGTTGGCCAAATCTTTGCCGGCTGCCTGCGGCCAGGAACCATGGATGGGCTCAAAAACAGAGGTGTGCAGCCCGATGGACGCCGAAGGAAGCAGTCCCATGGAACCAGTGATCACACTGGCTTCGTCGGTAAGGATGTCCCCGAACATGTTTTCGGTAACCAGCACGTCAAAATTTTTCGGCCACTGGATGATCTGCATGGCTGCATTGTCGACAAACATGTATTCTGTGGTGATGTCGGGGTAGGAAGGCGCCATCTCCTGAGCCACCTCGCGCCACAGGCGTGAACTTTCCAAAACGTTGGCTTTGTCGACCACAGTGAGTTTTTTCTTCCGCTTAGCTGCGAATTCATAGGCCAGCTTCAGAATTCTTTCAATTTCGTCGCGGTTATAGGTGCAAGTGTCAAAAGCGGTTTGTCCGTTGTTGAGCCTTCCCTTTTCTCCGAAATAGATGCCTCCTGTCAGTTCCCTGATGCAGACAAATCCTGCCCCTTCGACCAGTTCCCTCCGCAAGGGTGATTTATGAAGAAGCGAAGGGAAAGTTTCCACAGGCCTGATATTGGCATAAAGTCCCAGCGCTTTCCGCATACGAAGCAGGCCTTGTTCCGGCCTGACTGTCGCTTTGGGATTGTTGTCGAAACGGGGATCCCCGATGGCGCCGAAGAGGACTGCATCCGACCCCATGCAAAGTTCATGGGTGGCAGCAGGGTAAGGGTCACCGGTCTGGTCAATGGCTGCGGCTCCTGCAAGTCCAAAGCTGTATACCGGTTCGTGACCCGCTATTTTGCATACGGCATCCACACTCTTAAGGGCTTCCCGGATAATCTCGGGGCCGATCCCGTCGCCGGGTAAAATGGCTAATTTTATTCTCATGAAATTGTTATTCTAAGCTGTTTCTATGTCACCATTAACTAGTCCTGTTTTCTCATCGAAAAGTCGTTTTCGATGATATTCAGCATTTTCAGGGTAGCCTTGATGGCCGCGGTGGTCTGGTCCGAATCGAGTCCACGGGTTTTAAATTCCCGCCCGTTTTGCCAGGTAATCACGGTTTCGACCAGGGCATCGGTTTTCCCTCCTGGAGGGATGGAGACCACATAGTCGATCAAAGCAGGAAATTTCTTCCCCAACCTGTCGTAAATCTTCCTCAGCGCCCGCATGAACGCATCATACTGCCCGTCGCCTGAGCTGCTCTCTTCAAATTCTGTTCCTTCAATCTCGATACTGACCGACGCCATGGGTTTTAGTCCCTTGGCGTGGGCAATCGAATAATTCTTAATCGTGATCTTCTCCTCGATTGACTGGGTGCTCAGCACGTCGGCCACGATATAGGGGAGATCTTCCATGGAAACGTTCTCTTTGGAATCGCCCAGTTCGATGATCCTGTCGGTTACTTTCTTCAGGGATTCGGGGTCGAGGTCGATACCCAGTTCCTCCAGGTTCTTTTTGATGTTGGCCTTTCCGGAAGTTTTCCCAAGGGCATATTTCCGGATCCTCCCGAACCGCTCCGGGAGTAATTCATTGAAATAGAGGTTGTTTTTATTGTCACCGTCGGCATGGATTCCGCTGCACTGGGTAAAAACAAATTCACCGATGAGGGGTTTGTTGGAAGGGATACGGACTCCTGAAAAGGATTCCACGACCTTTGATACCCTGTTCAGCATTGCTTCATTCACCCGGGTGGTAAGTTTCAGGTGGTCGGTGGCGATGGCTACCACGCTTGAAAGAGGTACGTTTCCCGCTCTTTCGCCCAACCCGTTGACCGTGGTATGGACGCAGCGGATACCTGCTTTCAGGGCCTGGAAAACGTTGCCAACAGCCAAATCATAATCGTTGTGGGCGTGGAAGTCGAACTGCACTCCGGGATAGTTCTCCAGCATTTCAAGGCAATATCGGTATGTTTCATCGGGATTGAGAATCCCGAGGGTATCGGGCAGCATGATCCTGGAAACAGCTTCGTCTTTCAAAGCCTTGATCATTTGATGCACATATCCGGGAGAATTCCGCATTCCGTTCGACCAGTCCTCCAGGTAAACGTTCACACTGATTCCCATCCTGCCGGCCAGTTCGATTACCCGGCGGATTCCACTGAGGTGCTCTTCGGGTGTCTTTCGCAACTGCTGGGTTACGTGGCGGTATGAACCCTTGCACAACAGATTGATCACTTTGCCTCCGGCATTGCGGATCCATTGAAGTGAAACATCTTCATCGACAAATCCCAGAATTTCAACCCTGTCGAGATATCCTTTTTCCGATGCCCAGGAAAGAATTTTGCTGGCCCCCTTGTATTCCCCGTCGGAAACCCTGGCTGAAGCAACCTCAATCCTGTCGACTTTCACATCTTCGAGCAGAATTTTGGCCATACTCAGTTTTTCGGTTTCCGAGAAGGCAACTCCCGAGGTTTGCTCTCCGTCGCGAAGGGTAGTGTCCATGATCATTACCCTTGTCCGCTCTTTTTCTGAATTATTCATTGCCGTGCATTTTCAAAAATCTCTATTTCCTGTTTCAGGCTTATCAAGTAGTCGATGTCATCGAGCCCGTTCAGCAGGCACAACTTTTTATAGGAGTTGATCTCAAAATGCTCAGATTCCCCCGTGGACAGAATGGTGAAGGTTTGTGTTTCCAGGCATACCTTGAAGTGGGTTTTGGGCTCCTCCTCAATGGTTGTGAAGATTTTTCCGAGAAATGCCGGTGAAACCACAATGGGCAGGAGGCCGTTGTTGAGTGCGTTGTTTTTAAAAATGTCGGCGAAGAAGCTGGAAACGACGACCCTGAAACCATGGTCGTAGAGGGCCCAGGCAGCATGTTCACGGCTGGATCCGCTGCCGAAGTTTTTCCCGGCTACCAGGATTTTTCCAGAGTAGACCGGATTGTTCAGCACAAAGTCATGTTTTGGCAGTCCTTCGCGGTCGTATTTCCAATCGCGGAACAGGTTGTCGCCAAAGCCTTTGCGCTCTACTGCCTTCAGAAAACGCGCTGGAATGATCTGGTCGGTATCGACATTCTCGCTTTTCAGCGGTACTCCCGTGGAGATCAGTGTAGTAAATTTATCGTATGCCATATTTCAAGTCTTTAGTCTTAAGTCTTTAATCTTTAGTGCTATCTCGATAAAAGAAAATGTTCTGAATTATTAGGGTACATTATTGGATTTGTTCATTTTTTGAAGGGTATGCCTTGCTTTGGTGAGGATGGACAGAATCTCCAAAGCTTCTTTGCGGAGGTTGTTAGCCATGACCTCATCCTGAACGATGTTTTCATCCTGGGCAAATTCTATCCAGAATTCCGATTCATCGGTTTCCTCAATAGCAATGCTCATTTTTGCAATAATGACTGGGACGCTTAAAGCATTGCATGAAGCACGGTAATTTGCAGCAACCGATGTAATGCATCTCGTTAATTGTCCCCTGATATGATTTCCCAATTGATCCTGGGGAAGAGCCAAAGCGAACTTTACACACTGATGAGCATACTTTTTTGTACGTTTTTTCAGCTCTTCTTTAAATTGTGCCAATTCACTCATAATCGTTTTTACTTTTTTTTGTTTTCATTAAAGACTTAAGACTAAAGATTTAAGACTTTTTTTCATTAGCATTAAAGACTTAAGACTAAAGATTTAAGACTTTTTTTCATTAGCATTAAAGGCTTAAGACTAAAGATTTAAGACTTTTTTTCATTAGCATTTAAGACTTAAGACTAAAGATTTAAGACTTATAATAGGGTTCTCGGATCTGTGATCCTCCCGGTGAGGGCGGCGGCGGCGGCAGTGAGGGGACTGGCCAGAATCGTGCGGGCTCCCGGACCCTGGCGACCCTCAAAATTCCGGTTAGAAGTGGAAACGGCATATTTCCCTTCCGGGATCTTATCGTCGTTCATGGCCAGACATGCGGAACATCCCGGCTGGCGCAGGACGAAGCCGGAAGTTTCCAGAATCTCCAGAAGTCCCTCCTCCCGTGCAGCCTTTTCCACCTGTCTCGAACCAGGGACTATCCATGCCGTCACTCCAGGGGCTATCTTTTTCCCCTTTACAAAATCAGCGAAAGCCCTGAAGTCTTCAATGCGGCCATTGGTGCAACTGCCCACAAATACAAAGTCTACCTTTTTGCCTTCCATTTTTTCTCCCGGGCTGAAACCCATGTAATTCAGGGCTTTCAAAAAGGTGTTCCGGTCGGCGCTCTCCAGTTCTTCCAGGGAGGGTATGCTCCCTGTCACGGCGGTACCCATTCCCGGATTGGTGCCATACGTGACCATCGGTTCAATCTCTTCAGCCCTGAAGTGGTATTCCGTGTCAAAGCGGGCGGCGTCATCGCTTTTCAGAACTTTCCACGATGCCAGGGCTTTTTCCCATGCTGCCCCCTGCGGGGCGAATTCCCTGCCTTTGATGTAGTTAAAAGTGGTTTCATCAGGGGCAATCATCCCTCCGCGGGCACCACTTTCTATACTCAGGTTACAGAGTGTCATGCGTCCTTCCATCGTCAACGCCCTGATGGCCGATCCGGCATACTCGATAAAATGGCCGGTACCTCCGCTGGCAGAGATTTTTGAGATGATGTAGAGTGCAATGTCCTTGGCAGTAACACCTCTTTGCAGGGATCCATCGACGGTGATCCTCATTTTTTTGGGTTTGGGCTGCAAGATACACTGGCTGGCCAGCACCATCTCCACTTCGGTGGTACCGATGCCGAAGGCCACGGCGCCGAAAGCTCCATGGGTGCTGGTATGGCTGTCACCGCACACAATGGTCATCCCGGGCTGCGTAATCCCCAGTTCCGGGCCGATCACATGGACTATGCCGTGCCATGGATGGTTCAGACCGTACAGCGGAATATTGTGTTGGGCACAGTTGCGTGTCAGCATCTCCACCTGGTGGCGGGAGAGCTCTTCCCTGATGGGAAGATCCTGCCCTTCGGTGGGGACATTGTGGTCGGGGGTGGCTACGGTCTGCCCGGGACGGAGAACCTTCAGCCCGCGCCTGCCAAGACCCAGAAAAGCTACCGGACTGGTCACTTCGTGGATCAGGTGACGGTCGATGTACAACACATCGGGGCCATCTTCCACACTCCGCACCACATGGCTGTCCCAGATTTTGTCAAAAAGTGTCTTGCCCATCTTGGTATTTGTCATTCCTTGTTTTTTATTGTTTATTCCTTATTTTTTGCAACTTAGCTACAGCAGCATTTCAATCAACCGCACAAGGAGGAAGGGTTTCATCTCCCTCCCCCGGCTTCACCGGGGGTTACTTCCCTTCAACCCACTTCTGGGTTGACCGGACCTGCTGCTCCGCCATCCTCCATCCCGTGGCTTCATCGGGGGTTACTTCCCTTCAACCCCCGGGTTCAACATGGCTCCGCATGGTGTTCCATTTTCAAAAATCAGTCTAAATACTTTTTGTCTAAAATCTTTTAGTCTTTCATGGGTAGTTTGTTCAAGGCATCCAGAAAAGCTTCCACCGATGCGGTAATGATATCGGTGTGGGCGCCGAAGCCGTGGTAGATATTCTTTTCATATTCCACCTGCATGTGCACTTTCCCCACGTCGTCGCTACCCCGGGTGATGGCCTGGATCAGGAACTCATCAAGGACCACCTGCCGGTGGATAATTTGCTTGACGGCATTGATGGCTGCATCGACTGGGCCGTTCCCCGAACTGGTGGCATTGAATTTTTCACCGGCAATATCCAGCCTGATCGTGGCGGTGGGAACCAGGGTTTTTCCGGCCACAACCTGCAGGAAATCAAGTTTGATGCGTTTTTCCTGACGTGTGGCATCCCCGACCAGCAGGGCAATGTCGTCGTCACGGATCTCTTTTTTCCGGTCGGCGAGTTTCAGAAATTCATCGTATACCTTGTCGAGTTTGTCTTTTTCGAGTTTAAATCCCAGAATTTCAAGCCGATGGTTCAAGGCGGCCCTTCCTGAGCGTGCAGTGAGGAGGATGGAGGATTCGTTGATTCCCACATCTTTGGGATCCATGATTTCGTAATTCTCCCGGTTCTTCAGCACACCGTCCTGGTGTATCCCTGAGGAATGGGCAAATGCATTTCTCCCGACGATGGCCTTGTTGGGTTGAACCGGCATGTTCATCAGGGTTGACACCAATCTGCTGGTCCGGTAAATGTTTTCTGTCCGGATGTTGGTATCCACGTTGATTACTTTCTGCCTGCTTTTCAAAATCATCACCACCTCTTCGAGCGAGGTGTTGCCTGCCCGTTCGCCGATACCGTTGATGGTCACCTCTGCCTGCCTGGCACCGTTCATGATGCCGGCAATGGTATTGGCGGTGGCCATCCCCAGGTCATTGTGGCAATGGGTTGAAATCACCACTTTGTCAATTCCCCTGACATTTTCCACGAGGTATCTGATTTTCTCCCCGAATTCGTGGGGAAGGCAGTAGCCCGTCGTGTCGGGGATGTTGACCACTGTGGCGCCTGCCTTGATGACCGCTTCGATCACCCGGGCCAGGTATTCGTTGTCGGACCTCCCTGCATCCTCAGCATAAAATTCTACATCCTCCACCAGTTTTTTGGAATATTTCACTGCCTCGACCGCCCTTTGGAGGATTTCCTCCGGATTGCTGTTGAGTTTGTAGTGAATGTGGTAGTACGAAGTGCCTATCCCGGTGTGGATACGTTTTTTCCGGGCATACCTCAGGGCATCGGCAGCCACGTCGATGTCCTTTTGTACTGCCCGGGTGAGGCCGCAGATGACCGGCCAGGTCACTGCCTTGGAAATCTGAACCACCGACTCGAAATCGCCCGGACTGGAAATGGGGAAACCCGCCTCAATCACATCCACTCCCAATTCTTCAAGTGCTTTGGCAACCTCAATCTTTTCAATGGTGTTCAGCTGGCACCCGGGAACCTGTTCTCCATCCCGGAGGGTTGTGTCGAAAATAAACAGCCTGTCGCTCATCACATTTAATTTTTACTTCCGGGGCGCAATTGCCGCACTGCTGCACCAGCCTGCCAGAGTTCCGATTCGCGCATGGTTTTCAGTTCCGCGTTCAGGTTATCGCGGTAATCGGCACTACTGAGCGAATCGATCACCCGTTTGGTTTCCACGCCTGCTTTTACGCTTTTGTAGAGGTCGTTGAATACGGGAAGAGTCGCTTCCCTGAATTTATGACGCCAGTCGAGGGCACCCCGTTGTGCGGTCGCGCTACAATTGGCATACATCCAGTCCATACCATTCTGGTCGACCAGACGGATCAGGCTCTGGGTGAGTTCTTCCACCGTTTCATTGAAGGCTTCCGAAGGTGAATGGCCGTTTTCCCTGAGTACCTGGTACTGGGCCTCGATGATTCCGGCGAGTGCCCCCATCAACACTCCCCGTTCCCCTGTCAGGTCGGAGTAGACCTCGTTTTCGAAGGTAGTGGGGAAAAGGTATCCCGAACCTATGGCGATGCCAATGGCCAGGGTGCGGTCAAGAGCCCTCCCCGTAAAATCCTGGAAAACGGCAAAGCTGGAGTTGATGCCATGGCCTGCCAGAAAGTTGGTGCGTACGCTGGCACCCGATCCCTTGGGAGCAACAAGGATTACGTCCACATTGGCAGGAGGGATTACCTCGGTCTGCTCTTTGTAAACGATTGAGAAACCGTGCGAGAAATAGAGGGCATCGCCTTCGTTCAGACAGGGTTTGATTTTGGGCCAAAGGGTCCGCTGGGCGGCATCCGACACCAGGTACTGGATGATGGTGCCTCTCCGGGCAGCTTCTTCCACAGGGAAAAGGGTCTCTCCCGGAACAAAACCGTCGCGTACCGCCTTGTCCCAGTCCTGCTTGAACTCAGGAGCCTGACCAATAATTACCCGGAAACCCTGGTCCCGCATGTTGAGGGCCTGTGCCGGTCCTTGTACGCCATAACCGATGATGGCGATTGTTTCCTCTTTCAATACCTCCCGGGCTTTTTCCACGGGAAACTCCTCACGAAGAACCACGTTTTCCACTTCTCCGCCAAAACTAATTTTTGCCATAATAATTTGATTTACAGTTGCTTTATAAATGTATGCTTAATTTCTTAATCTGTCATTCCTGATTTGAGATTTCTCAGTCCACCGCTTCCAGAAACGCATCCCTTTCTCTTAAGAATTCCGAAATCCGTTCGATCGGATCACGGGTGATGGCTACCCTTCCCGACCGGATAAACTGCATCACCCTGAACTGGTTCAGCTCGTTGAAGAGGGCCTGAGTCTCTTCCTTGTGCCCTGTCTTCTCAATAACCGTATACTCCCGGGTGATCTCGAGGATCCTGGCTCCTGAATTACGGACGATCATTTCGACCTGGTCGCTGTCGTACAGCGCTTCCGTAGGAACTTTGTAGAGTGCCACTTCCTGGTAGATCATCTCTTCGTTGGTCAGGTAGAATGCCTTCAGTACGTCGAGAACTTTTTCGATCTGGGCTACCACCTTGCGGACCGTATCTTCGGTGCATTGCACTACGATGGTATGTTTGAAGATTCCCTCGATAGCCGATTCCGATACAGTCAGACTCTCGATGTTGATTTTTCTCCGTGTGAAGATCAGGGTGATCCGCGACAGCAATCCGATATGGTTTTCCGAGAAAACCGTAATGTTGTATTCTCTTTTCATTTTCTTCAGTATTATCAGGGTTCAAGCATGACTTGGGAAACAGAGGCGCCGGATGGTACCATGGGAAATACATTGTCTTCCTTTTCAATGGTCACTTCCAGGAGGAAGGGACCCGGCTGGTCAAGCATCTGCCTCACAGCAGCGTCGAGATCCTCCCTTTCGTCCACTTTGGTTCCGGGGATTCCGAATCCTTTCGCGATGGTGATAAAATCAGGATTGGTAAGTTCGGTGAATGAGTACCGTTTTTCGAAGAAGAGCTGCTGCCACTGCCGAACCATTCCCAGGAAGTGGTTGTTGAGCAGAACGATTTTCACCGGAAGATTGTTTTGGGCGATGGTACCCAGTTCCTGGATGGTCATCTGGAAACCTCCGTCTCCGATCATGGCCACCACAGTGCGGCCGGGTGCTGCTATCTGGGCGCCCATACTGGCGGGAAGTCCGTATCCCATGGTTCCAAGTCCGCCCGAAGTGACGCAGCTCCGGCTTTGGTTGAATCCGAAGTAACGGGCGGCGATCATCTGCTGCTGGCCTACATCGGTAACGAGGATGGCTTCTCCCCCGGTCTGGTCTGAAATCCGCTTTACCACCTCTCCCATGGTGAGCCCGGGCTTGGTGGGATACAGATCCTTTTTGATCACCTTTTCGAATTCCACGCGGTCGGCTTCACGGAATTCGCTGACCCAGGCTTCGTGGAAATTCGGCTTCACGTTGGCAGTAAGCATCTTCAGCGATTTGGCCGCATCTCCGAGGATGGCCACATCGGTTTTGATAATCTTGTTGATTTCAGCCGGATCAATATCCAGATGGATGATTTTGGCATCGCGGGCGTAGGCAGAAACTTTCCCGGTCACCCGGTCGTCGAACCGCATCCCGACGGCGATAATCAGATCGGCTTCATTGGTTTTGATATTCGGACCGTAATTTCCGTGCATCCCGAGCATGCCCACATTCAGCGGGTGACTGGTGGGGAGTGCGGAAAGCCCCAGCAGTGTCCAAGCTGCCGGGATACCGGTCTTCTCCACGAAGGCCCGCAGTTCTTTTTCAGCACGGGCAATGATTACCCCCTGGCCGAAAAGCAAAAGGGGTTTTTTTGCTGCATCGATCAGTTCAGCGGCCTCCTTCACCCGGAAAGGATCAACCGGAATTTCAGGAAGGTAACTTCTGATTTTGGTGCACTTTTTATAGTGAAAACCGACTTCACCGAACTGTGCATCCTTGGTGATGTCGATCAGTACGGGTCCCGGCCGGCCTGTCTGCGCCACGAAAAAAGCCTGGGCGATCGCCTGGGGAATCTCTTCGGCGCTGGTGACCTGGAAATTCCATTTGGTGATGGGCATGGAGATCCCGATCACGTCCGATTCCTGGAAGGCATCGGTTCCCAGCAAGGGTGAGATGACCTGTCCGGTGATGCATACCAGGGGAACTGAATCGATCATGGCATCGGCAATTCCGGTAATCAGGTTGGTGGCGCCAGGTCCGGAAGTGGCAAAACATACCCCGGCTCTGCCGGTGATTTTGGCATACCCTTCTGCTGCATGGACTGCACCCTGCTCATGACGGGTGAGGATATGCCTGATCTTCGAGCCATAGTCGTACAGGGCATCGTAAATCGGCATGATGGCCCCTCCCGGATATCCGAAAATGGTATCCACCCCTTCCTCTATCAGCGAGAGGATCAGCGCTTCCGAACCGCTGATTTTTACAGGTTTGTTTTTCATATCTGTCGTGTTATTTTAGTTTGTCAATTGATCGTCTCATTTCTGTGATCCTGTGATCCGGTGATTCTGTGATTCCGTGATCCGGTGATTCTGTGATTCCGTGATCCGGTGATTCCGTGATCCGGTGATTCTGTGATCCTGTGATTCTGTGATTCCGTGATCCGGTGATTCCGTGATTCTGTGATCCGGTCTCGTCTCCGTGATTCCCTCTCTCCCTCTCTTCGTCGCTCTTCCGCTCCCTCGCTCTCCCGCTCCCTCGCTCTTCCGCTCCCTCGCTCTTCCGCTCTCCCGCTCCCTCGCTCTTCCGCTCCCTCGCTCTCCCGCTCTTCCGCTCCCTCTCTTAGTCTCTCAGTCTCTGATTATCCTCACCGCTCCCATGTCTGCCGAGGTCACCATTGAGGCATAGGCTTTCAGTGCCTGGGAAACTCTCCGGTTGCGGGGTTTTGGTTTCCATGCATCCCTGCCTTTGGCTTCCTCGGTCTGCCGGCGCAGGGCCAATTCCTCTTCCGTCACCAACAGATTGATGGTCCTTTGGGTGGCATCGATTTCGATGAGGTCACCGTCCCTGATCAGTGCGATTTCTCCTCCTGCTGCGGATTCCGGGGAGACATGCCCCACGGAAAGTCCGGATGTACCTCCGGAAAACCGACCATCGGTTACCAGGGCGCACAACTTGTCGAGTTTCATCGATTTCAGATAGGAAGTGGGGTAGAGCATTTCCTGCATCCCAGGGCCTCCCCGCGGACCTTCATAGCGGATCACCACCACGTCGCCGGGTCTGACTGACTCACCCAATATGCCGTTGCAGGCCTCCTCCTGCGAATCGAAGACTTTGGCACTGCCAGTGAATTTCAGCATGGAGGGATCTACTCCGGCTGTCTTGACAATGCTCCCGTCGCGGGCTATATTTCCATAGAGGGCAGCCAGACCTCCGTCATTGGAGTAGGCATTCGCGATGCTGCGGATACACCCTTTTTCACGGTCGGTATCCAGTTCCCTGTAGTAGCAGGTCTGAGATCCCATTACCAGGTTCCGTTTACCTCCCGGCGCCGATTTGTACAGGTCAGCAATTCCGGGGAGTACCGCGGGGTTCATGATGTCGTATTCTGCAAGGGCCTGTGCCAGCGTTTTTCCGTCCACCCGGTTTACCGCGGTGTCGAGCAATCCGCCACGTGACATCTCCGCCATAATTCCCATGATTCCCCCTGCGCGGTTGACATCTTCGACATGGTAGGCAGAGCTGGGAGAAACCTTGCACAGGTTGGGGGTGGACCGCGACAGCCTGTCGATGTCGTGCATGGTAAAATCGACCTCTGCCTCATGGGCAACTGCCAGCAGGTGGAGTACCGTATTTGTGGAGCCGCCCATGGCAATGTCGAGCCTCATTGCATTAAAGAAGGCTGCCTTTGTGGCGATGTTCCGGGGCAGCACCGACTCATCGCCCCTGATATAGTATGCTTCGGTCATTTTTACAATTCTTCGGGCGGCCTCTTCAAAGAGTTTTTTCCGGTTGACGTGGGTGGCTACGATGGTGCCGTTCCCTGGCAGGGAGAGGCCGATGGCTTCTGTGAGGCAGTTCATGGAGTTGGCGGTGAACATGCCGCTGCAGGACCCGCAGGTGGGACAGGCTGCCTGCTCTACCGCGGTCATCAGGTTGTCGTCTACCGAAGGATCAGCAGCCATCACCATGGCATCCACCAGGTCGTATGCTTTGCCGCCTGTGACACCGGCTTCCATCGGTCCGCCCGAGACGAAGATTGCCGGGATGTTCAGCCGCATGGCGGCCATCAGCATTCCCGGGGTGATCTTGTCGCAGTTCGAAATGCAAACCATGGCATCCGCACAGTGGGCGTTGCACATATATTCCACACTGTCGGCTATGATGTCGCGCGAGGGGAGGGAGTAAAGCATGCCGTCGTGCCCCATGGCGATCCCGTCATCGATGGCAATTGTGTTGAATTCTGCAGCAAAAAAGCCCTCCTGTTCAATCAGCGATTTGACCTGCTGGCCAATGTCATGAAGATGGGTATGCCCGGGCACAAACTGGGTAAAGGAATTGACAACTGCAATCACCGGTTTTCCCATCTGTTCCTCCGTCATCCCGTTCGCACGCCATAAACTCCGCGCTCCGGCCATCCTGCGCCCTTTTGTGGTCGTCTCACTGCGTAACCTGTTTCCCATTTTTTTAGATTCTTGAAATTTTAAACAAAAAAAACCTTTCCCGTTTGCTGAGAAAGGCTGCCTATCCTGATTCCTGTAAATGACAATGCCCTCCTCAGCTGCTGCTTAGAATGACTACACCTACAAGAATAATATTGACAATCGGATTCTTCATATTACTGCCGCATGGAAAATACATGCGTTATGCCAACAAATGTAAAAAATAATTTCGAAACGCAAAAGAAAACCGTAAGTAAATGACGTGTTTTATAGAAATTACTTAAGATAAGGGGTAAAATTAATATTAAATTTACATGAAGCGGAAGGGATTGTAGCTGATTCCCCGGTCAAACACATCGACCTGTTCCTGCTTTTTCAGGAATCTTACCCCGGCATAGGTCAGCGGAGTGAAAAGGATTTCAATGCTGCATTTGAAGATATAATTGGAGAGGATCACGGCGACAAGGAGGTTTCCGGGAAGAATTCCCCAGAAAGCGATAAGGCAGAAAAGAAGGGTGTCGATCCCTTCTCCGGCAAGGGTGGAGCCGATGGTGCGCATCCATAGGTATTTCCCTTCTGTCTTTACCTTCAGCCTGGAGAGTAACCATGAGTTTGTGAATTCACCCACAAAGTATGCCGTCAGACTGGCCCCCACAATCCGTGGAAGGAAGCCGATCACATTTTCGTAGGCCTCCTGGTAGGCCCATCCGGCTGCCGGAGGCAGCATCTGAACCACCCACAGGATAAACGACATCAGCAGGGCCGCGAAGAACCCTGTCCAGATCACCCTCCTTGACCGACGGTAACCGTAGACTTCGGTGAGGATATCGCCGAAGATGTAGCTCAGCGGGAAGAGAAGTGTCCCCCCGTCGAAAGTGAATTTCCAGAGGGTCAGAATTTTCGTGGAGGCAATGTTTGAAATCAGCAGCACCGCTACAAAAAGCGCCATGATTACATCAAAATAGCGGAACTGAACTCCGGGCTCCGCGGGATTGCCGGAAACGGTTGACATATCAGATTCGTTTACGGGACAAAGATAAAAAAAAGGTCGAGGTCGGGAAGCCTTCGCTCCGCTCCGGCGTCCAAAGGTTCAACAGTTGTTCAATATTGTTCAAGGGTTCAATGCCTTCGGATTCGCCTCGGCGTTCAAAGGTTCCAGGGCTACGCCGTTCCAAGGTTCCATCCCTATTAAGTCGCTGTTTAAACCGGAGCGGGAACAATTGCCCAGGAGTTATCGCCCGTATAAGGCCTCATTCTTTCCAATAGATAAAGGGATTCTGTGCCAGCTGTGAATTGTAATAACGTCTGTCATGGGTCACCTCCTGCTCCAGCCAAACGGGACGACTGAAGGGCTCGTCCTCGCTTTTCAGTTCCACTTCTGCCAGGAGAAGTCCCTGGTTGGCGCCCAGGAATTCGTCGACTTCCCAAAGGGTGCCATCCACGATGACCCTGTGCCTGATTTTTTCAACGGGGGGAAAGGGGGCCAGCCGGAGTAGCTCCTCCGCGTCACCGACAGGAATGGGGTATTCAAATTCCGGCCGGGTGATCCCATCAATTCTTCCCTTGATGGTGATCCAGGCCTGTTCACCCTCCCTGCGGATCCGCACCACCCGGTCGGGATCTGTGGAAAGATAACCTTGTTGCATGATGATTTGGTTGTCACTCCCGGGAAATAGTACCTGATTTACCAGGAATTTCCTTTCAATCTCCTTCATTTTCCTATTTTTGGGTAAAATTAGCAGGATTTATTTACGGATCACCGGAAAGTATGACAGGCCTTCCATTGCATAAGAGACTTCTGCCTTTGGGCATGGTTGCCCTGGTGGTGCCCTTCCTCTACCGGGTAGGGTATGATTACCTGGCACGTGGTTAGCGGAATTTTCCGGAAGCCCTGAAATACATGAAAAAAGGGCTTCAGATGGCGCCTGCCGATTCAAAAATCCTGTTCGGATTGTGCGTCGTTTCCCACCTTTCCGGAAATCACAGGGAGGCCATCCTCTTCGGAGAGCAATTCATGCGCCACCACGGACCAAACCCCGAAGTTCTCCTTTACAGCGGAAGGTCGATGGTGCAGACAGGTCAGGTGTCAAAGGGAAACCAGTACCTTGAACAAGCATATCAGTTAAAACCGGAACTAAAAAATTTAAAATAATGATTACACGACAAGAAGCAGTTCAGTTTATGGAAGAAACGGTCACTTCCGAAGCGATGAAAAGGCATTGTTATGCCAGTGAGGCGGTGATGCGGGCGCTTGCCCGGCGGTTGGGAAGAAATGAAGAGGAGTGGGGACTGGCCGGACTCCTGCACGATATCGACGTGGAGGTCACCCATGCCGACCCGTTAACCCATGGTCCTTTTGCGGCAAATTTGCTGGCAGACAAGGTAACCCCGGAAGCCCTCGACGCCATCGTCATGCACAACGAAATGGCCACGGGGAAAGAGCGGTCGACCGAGTTTCAGCATGCACTGGCGGCCGGGGAAACCATCACCGGGCTGATCACCGCCACGGCACTGGTATATCCCGATAAGAAAGTGTCGTCTGTAAAGGTGAAATCCATCACAAAACGGATGAAGGAAAAAGCTTTTGCAGCCTCTGTGAAGCGGGAAAATATCCTTGAATGTGAGAAAATCGGCATCCCCCTCGACGAATTTGCTGAAATATCGCTTAAGGCGATGCAGGAAGTGAGCGACCAGGTGAGGTTGTAAACTCTTAAGTCAAGACTTACGACTAAAGAGTTTTGATTTCATACCAGAAGCCTTACTTTTGCGTTTTTTACTGAAATGCATATTTTTTATGAAAAGTAGATTTATAGGGATACTCATTTTGTGTTTATTGCTGTTTTCGGGTGCAAAGGCCCAGTCGGGCGCTGAACCAGAATTTGCAGACTCACTCCAATACAACCTTCAATTGTTAAAGAGATATCTGTCGCATGGCAGCAAATGGCATTTTACCGACCCGCTGACGGAAAGGCGGGTTTCGGGACTGGTTCAATTCATTGAGAATGAACCGTTGGATACCATTATTAATCATATTGGCAGGATGAAAGGTGTTTCGGAAGGCACATTCGTGGTGAGACGGCCTCAGGATATCCCCGACTCTCTCCGGTTGCCGGGATACATCTCTTTCCCACAGTTGCAGCAGCAGCTGACCACCCTTGCAGAGGAGGTGAAGCAGGAATATATGACCAGGGAGGTAGTCGTTCCTGTGGAACTGATGGAAGCGCGGATCAAACAAGTGGAAGTGGTACCTGAAGGCCTCGGTATGCAACTTTTTACCGATGGGATCTATGAAATGCCTGATTCCCTGAAAATATTGGATGCCATTCCCGACAACATGGTTCAGACTCCGCAGGATTTCAGGCGTATACTGAACCTCGACAGCGTCAGAAACCGGTTTGTGGAACAGAAAAGGGTACAGTACAACGATTCCCTGCTGGATGCTGCCCGGAAAGTGATGGTGGCAGAATACCGCAATCAACTGATCGGAGAACGGACTGAATTCCTGAGAGGCCAAAAGATTGAATCGGTCAAAAGAAACAATTACCAGGTGATGAAATTTCACAACGATGCAGCCATAAGGGCTGTGAACGATTCGTTGGTGCATTCGGCCGATTGGCTTGCCAGTTTTGCCAACCTGATCGACAATACCACCGTCAATCTGGTGAATCTCAGCCAGGTTTCCTCCCCTCTGGTTTTGAGCAACGCGGGGAAATTCTTCACCCGTGTATGGCTGAAGAACCAGCAAAACGACTCCCTTGCAGTGCTGGTACAGAATATCGACAAGCGTACCATGCAACTGGTAATCGAAGACGGGGTCACTTTTTCCCGGTTCAGGCAGCAGGCAGTGAAGGATTTTGATTTTACCACCCTCAATAAGCCCTCCAAAAACCTCGACAAGGTGGAGCGCAGGTATCAGGCGTATACCCCCTGGACCATCGGTGGGGATGGTACCACTCATTTTTCGCAGACCCATCTCAACAAATACTGGAAAAAGGGGGGTAACAGTGCGATGACGATTCTTTTAGTCGCCAAGGGTTTCGCCAATTTCTCGTCCGACAAGGTAAAATGGGAAAACAGCGTTGAAATCCGAAACGGCTGGGTGAAACCCGGTGAGAACAAGATTCAGAAGAATGACGACAAGTTTGAAGCTGCTTCCCGTTTGGGGGTCAATGCCATCCAGAAATGGTATTACAGTACCGAGGCCAACTTCCAGACCCAGTTCTTCAACGGATACAAATATCCGAACCGCGACAATGCCATTTCCGGTTTTCTGGCTCCCGGCCGGTTCCTTTTCAAGATAGGGATGGATTACAAGCCCAACAAGAATTTTTCCCTTTTCATCTCGCCCATTACCTCAAAGAGCGTTTTTGTCAGCGATACCCTGTCGTTCGACAAGTCGAGTTTCGGGATCAAACCGGGAAAGAAGTCATACTGGGAACCGGGATTGAATACCGACCTGAAATTTTCAAAGACGCTACCCGGAAACATTGCCTTTGAAACCAAATACAGGATGTTTGTGAACTACCTGCATCCATTCGATCAGTTCGACATAGAATGGGAGAACACCTTCAATGCGCAGCTTACCGACCACATCTCTGCCCGGGTGATGTTTCACACCATATACGACAGCAAGGTCCTTTTTGACAAGCTCGACAAGGAGGGGAAACCCATTCTGGACATCAATGGCAAGAAAATCAGGGAGCCCCGTCTTCAGTTCAAGGAATTTGTGAGCTTTGGTTTTACCTACAAGATCAACCGGAGGGTGTTACGTGCCCGGGAAATAAAAAAATAGGATGACCGGAGGGATGTGCCTTTATTTAAGGTATATGTCGCCAATCAGGAAAAGGGCATAGGCCACGCTGGCAATGCCGTTGGTGGTAAAGAAGGCCAGGTTGACACGGTGCAGGTCGTGTGGTTTCACCAGCAGATGCTGTGACAGGAGTAGTCCGGTAAACCAGAGGACGCCTGCCCAGTGGAGACCACCTCCCTTCACCGTCACCGCCAGGAGAACCACCAGAATAGCCGTCAATCCGTGGATAAGTTCCGAAAGACGAAGGGCTTTTCTTTTACCCAGCCGGGCGGGAAGGGAATTTAACTTTTGCGCGATGTCGAACTCTTCATCCTGAAGCGAATAGATGATGTCAAATCCGCTTACCCAGAAAAAGACGATGGCGCTGAGGATCAGCGGAGGCCAGTCGAAACGGGCGGTCACTGCCAGGTATGCACCCAGGGGGGCAATGGCAAGTCCCAGACTCAGGAAAAAATGGGAGAGGGAAGTAAACCGTTTGGTGTAACTGTAAAAAAGGATAACGAACAGGGCTACCGGGGAAAGATAAAAACAGAGTCTGTTGATGAACCAGGTGGTGAGGATGAAGAGCAGTGCGTTGACGATGACGAAGGTCAGGGCTGCACCGGGCGAGATCACTCCCGCGGGGATCTCCCGATGAACCGTGCGCGGGTTGATCCGGTCGATATGCCGGTCAAGCCAGCGGTTGAAACCCATGGCCGAATTCCGGGCAAAAACCATGCAAAGCACTACCAGCAAAAAAAGTCTCCAGCTGAAGTCGGCATCCGGTTGCCGGGTGGCCAGGATAAAGCCTGTCAGGGCGAAAGGAAGTGCAAAAAGGGTGTGCTCGAACTTCACCAACCGGGTATAATTTTGAATAAATCCCATAATTCTCTGCTTTGCGGGGCAAAATTAGAAAGATTGTGAAGATCCGGATTATTTTGGCAATAAAAGCTATATTTGACTATACGCAAACAGGCTATGAAAGAGTTTAAAAAATACTTTACGTTACATGCTTCACCTGAAGATGTGTTCAACGCCCTGGTAAATCCCGCGATGATTGAAATATGGACTGGCGAACCAGCCCGGATGTCGGAGGAGCCGGGAAGTGAATTTTCTTTATGGGATGGAAGCATTACAGGCCGGAACCTGGAATTTGAGAAAAACCGCAAAATTGTGCAGGAGTGGGATTTCGAAGGAGAGGAAGCTCCATCGGTGGTTACCCTGTTGCTCCATCCCTCTGGTAAGGGTACAAGTTTGGAAATCAGACATATAAACATCCCTGATGATTCGTTTGAGAATATCAGGGATGGTTGGGTTGAAGATTATCTGGGCGGGCTGGAGCAGCTCTTTGAGGAGTAACCCTTAAATCTGTGATCCGGCTTCCGGCAGGAGGAATATTTTGTTGACCTTGCTGACGGTATTCGTATATTCCGGCTTGTCGCGCATGGCTGCCCAGTCGGGGTGATTCCTGAATTTTCCCCAAGCTTCCTCCCTGTCGGCCATATCCCTGAACCAGAGCATGTAGGCCAGGGCAGGCATATGGGTACCTGCCAGCATCTTGCCAAAGAAGAGGGGGTTCAATCCGATTTTATCGAAAAGGGGAAGTTCTTCCTTGTTGAACATGGCGATTTTCCGGCGCCCTGCATCTTCGTTGTAACTCTCGTAAATGCGAAGTTCCATCAGACTGCGTTCCGGGGCCGGTGTTCTGTGGCGTGGGATGGCATCGAAAGCTTCGAGTACCGAACTCTGGTAGCGGTCGAAAAGAGGCTTTTCGGGTGCTGACTGCAGGTAAGAAGCTGCTTTTTCAAGGTAAGCGGGGTTGTTCTCCATCCGGGTGTGGAGTTGAAGGATGCTTTCGGGCTCCGGGAAGGTAAGGAGTACGTACAATTTGGGAGGTTCCTGAAGGCTGTATTCTGAAAAGATACCGACTTTCCCTCCAAGGCTGTTCAGGTAGGGGGCGACTGCACCGGTGAGGTACTTTTTCAGGTTTTCCCGGGCCCCCCCACTTGTCAGCTGGTAGACACGGAGTTCGTAGAGCTCTTTCATGCCGTATTGCGAAGAGGGCGCTGATGCAGCAAGGGTGGGTATAGCCGCCGTTGTGCCTGCCACAGCTGCTGCCGTGCGAATAAATGATCTGCGTTTCATCTGGTTCAAATTATTTATGAGTGTGGTCAATATATTAATAGTGATAAAAATAGTTTTTTCCTGTCAATATTTGTGAAATGCAAACAGATTGATTGATAATTTGAGAAATTTGTGATGAAAAACTCAAAAAAAGTCAGACCGGAGGTGATCATGAAAAAACTAAGCAGGAAAATGGGGATGCAGCCGGGTAGCCTGGTGTTTACCGGCAGTAAAAAGACGGAAACGGTCAGGGTATGCCTGACCAGATACACGCCGGATCGGCTGGAAGAAAGGGAATACCTTGGATTTGAAGGAATGCCCATGCCTGGAGACGACTTCAGCGTAACCTGGGTCGATATTAAAGCTTTGCACGATCCTGATGTGATAGAGTCTTCCGGAAAGCTCTTCGGGATCCATCCCCTGGTTCTGGAGGATGTCATGAATACCAACCAGCGGCCGAAAATTGAGTTTTCGGAAAACCATGTTTTTATCGTGCTGAAAATGCTTTCATACAATGACAGGGAGCATCTGATTGATGCTGAACAAATCAGCATCATCGTAGGCAGCAATTACGTGATTACCTACCAGGAAAATTATGATGATATTTTTGATGCCCTGCGCGAAAGGATCCGGAAAGCCAAGGGACAGGTAAGGAGTCTTGGGGCTGATTATCTGGCTTATTGCCTGCTGGATACCATCGTGGACTACTATTATGTAATTCTGGAGTGGATTGGCGCCGACATCGAGAAGTATGAGGAGGAGCTGCTGGGTGTTCCCCGCCAGGAGATCCTCAGGGAGATCTATATCCTGAAAAGGGAAAACCTGGTATTGCGGAAGTCGGTATGGCCGCTACGGGAGGTTGTAGCCCGCCTGGAAAGGGCGGAAACACCGCTGATCAGCAGGGGAACCTTCCCTTTTATCCGGGATTTGCAGGACCATACCACCATCGTCATTGAAACCGTGGAGTCCTATATGGAGATGATCTCCAACCTGATAGAATTGTATTTGTCGATCGGGAACAACCGGTTGAATGAGGTGATGAAAATTCTGACCATCATTTCGACCATATTTATTCCATTGACTTTTCTGGCCGGGGTGTATGGGATGAATTTCCGTTACATGCCGGAACTGGAGTGGAGGTGGGGCTATTTTGCCGTTCTCCTGTTGATGTTTCTGGCAGCAGGCGTCATGGTGTGGTTTTTCCGCCGGAAGAAGTGGCTCTAATCCGGGGAGGGTTATCGGTCTAAGGCACACGGATGACAAGGATTGAGTCATTGGGCCTTCGGCCGTCATTGATGGTCATTTGCGCTACGTACGTCATTCATCGTCATTGGCCTGCGGCGTCATTCTCTCGCATTCGGATTGAACTGAAAACCCGGATACAACGAATACCCCTGAATGTGAACCTTTGAACCTTGATTCCACTCCGAAAATTTGATAAATTGTTTTATTTTGTCCGACCCCCTGCCCCCTAAAGGGGGTTAAATACTGATATACAATACTTTAAAAGTCCCCTTTAGGGCCCCGATAGCCATCGGGGTAGGGGTCAGAAACACAAATAGGAGTGGTCTCAAGGGTTCAAAGCTTTCGGCTTTTCCTCGGCGTTCAAATGCCTGCGGCGTTCAACAATTGTTCAAGGGTTCAAAGCCTGCGCTGCGCTCCGGCAGGTCGAGGTCGAGAGCCTGCGCTGCGCTCCGGCCTTCAAGGGTTCAGTTTTGTGACTTCGGGAAATGCAGTGGACTGCGAAAATTTTCCCCTCCTGCCCGTAGGGATAGGAGGGGTGGATTAAACGGGACGCAGGACCGTTGAAGACGGGGTGGTTTCTGCATGCGCGCGTCATTCGATGGTCATTCGTTGTATTAGGTTTTGCCATCAGGTTTTGCGGGCTGAAAGCCCAGCTTATTTCAGCCCAATGGCAACGCCTTGGGTTATGAATCCGGATGAGGGCAAATGGGCGCCCTGCAAGGGCAACTTCCCCATTTATCAATCCAGTTGGTCTCACCTAATCACAACGGCAGCATTTCAATCATCGGCGAAGGGTTTTCGTGATATGGATTCCTCCGGTTGCACCGGAGGTTATTAACATTGAACCCTCCGGGTTCCCTTTACTGGTAACTTCCTTGAACCTTTGAACAATTGTTGAACGGCCCGTAGGGCTTTTAAACGGCGTAGCCTTTGGATTTATTTACTTTGCGTGTATTTGTGTGGAGTCTGCAGGTGCCTCTTCTTTCAGGAAGGTGAGCCCCGGGTATAGGGTTACTTTTTTCATGGTGGAGGGGTCGAATACGAGGAACTCATCGTCGTCGGTGGTGTCGAAGGTTGAGCTGAAATAGAGGTTATAAACGGCACCCGAAGGGATGAGGAGGCGGCAGGTTTCTCCGGGGGGGATGCGGATGTTCATCACATCGGCATAGGTGGAGTCTTTCCAGATCATGTCGGTGAGCATGTTTACCTGCAGGGAGTCTTCGCCGACATTTTTAAGGGCTACCTTTTTGAGGCTTCGTTCTCCGGGTGCATAGCCGATATAAACGCCGGTTATAAGGGCCAGCAGGGTGGAACCCATTGTGAGGAACACATCCCCGAAGACGTTTCCGGCTCTTTTGTTCTTGATCTCCTTCTGGAGTGCCTGACTATTCCGGTCCAGGATATACTGCGGTGTGGTGCAGGCCGACATCAGCATCAGCAGGGCGAGGGCTGTTGCACATTTGTGAAAAGAGGGTTGCCTTTTTTTGCGGACGGAGGAAGCAACTGATTTTTTCATGACTCGCGAAAAACGGTTGCAAGTTACGAAAAAATTATACTTTTGCATCACCAAAGGAGAGTTGCCAGAGTGGTCGATCGGGGCAGACTCGAAATCTGTTGAACCGCTTGCGGTTCCGGGGGTTCGAATCCCTCACTCTCCGCTGAAAATTCAGACAAAAAAAAGCGGGGAGACCCGCTTTTCTGTTTCTGTTTTCTGAAGTCCGGGATGGTATTCCCATGCCCGGTAATCCTTAAGGGGTTCCTTTCTTATACCATAGAAGGGAACCTGATTGATAATAGCCCTTTTCGATCTCCGGATTGGTTGCAAGTTCTTTTTCTGTATAGGGAAAATGGGGAACCAGCAGGTCCTTTCCGGGAACCCAGTTGACCGGAGTAAGCAGGTTGGTGGCATATGAGGTTTGCAAAGCCTCCACCGTTCTGATAATCTCTTCCATGTTTCTCCCGATGGAGACAGGATAGAAGAAAGTGGCTTCCACCTTGTCGTCGGGATTGATGACAAATACGCCGCGCACATCCTTGGTTGTGCTGACCGGCTTGTGCAACATCCCGTAAAGCTTTGAAATGGTGGCATTGTTGTCGTCAATCAACGGAAAATCAATGGATGCGGAGGAATTTTCCTTCTGAAGGATCTCTTCCATTGACTTTTTCCACATCAGGTGGCGTTCCTTTGTGTCTGTGGAAATTACCGCTACCTTAATTCCAAGGGTTGACATCCGCTCCTGTAAACGTGCCAGCTCAAGAATTTCAGTAGTGCATACCGGAGTGAAATCTCTCGGATGACTGAAAAGAATCTTCCAATTCCGGCCAAAATCACCGGGAAATTGCAAAGTACCCTTGGTCGTTTCAGCGCTGAATTTCAGGGCATCCGAACCGATCAGCGGGATCTGGGTCGTGTTTTTGTCCTGGGCGTAAACCATTCCGGCCAACCCCAGGAAAAGTACCATCAATACTACTCTTGTTTTCATGACTTTTTTGGTTTTAATGAATTCAAGAGCAATTTACGGCAATTCAGAATACCCTCCCTGTTAAAAAAGAATAAAAATATATTAATATCCGATATTTTTTCAAAATAACGGATTTAAATCCTGAAACACCTTATTTCAGAGGGAGTCACTTTTCGAACAATCTGTAAAAAAATTTGACAGAAAGCAGTAAAGCCTAAACCAGGGTAACCTTTATACCCATTTCCCGGATGTATTGGACCATATGTCCCGGAGCATTCCTGTCGGTGATGATATGGTGCACCTTGTTGAGCCGGCATATTTTCCCGAAACCCCTTTTCCCGAATTTTGTAGAATCGGTCAGGACGATCACCTCCTGCGCCGACCTGATCATATTCTGATTCAGGTGAGCTTCGGCGATATTGCTGGTCGAAAGTCCATGTTCAAGGTCGAGCCCGTCGATGCCAATGAAAAGCTTGTTGCACATCATTTCATCCAGGAAGTTTTCGGAATAGGGACCTATTACCGAGGCGGAGCTTTTGCGGAGTGAACCGCCCAGCTGTATGATGTCAATGTTGGGTTTGTAGCTGAGGACCAGGGAGACTTTCACCGAAGGGGTGATCACCGTGATCGGGTCAGTGATGGAAATCTGCTGTGCAAAAGCGAGCACGGTGGTCCCGGAAGCAATAATGATCCGGTCGTTCTTTTCCAGCAATTTGTTGGCGGCTTCTGCGATCTTCAGCTTCTCTTGTACCTGAATCTTTTCCTTTTCATCAATGTGACGGTCAATGGTGAGAGAGCTTACTTGTCCGGCACTGCCATGAGAACGGATTAGCATCCTTCTTTCTTCAAGTTCTTTCAGATCCTTTCGAATAGTAACTTCCGAAACTCCCAGCCGTAAGCCGAGGTCATGTACCCTGACATACCCTTCCTTCTCCAGTTCCTCAATGATTATCTTATGCCGCTGTGCAATGTTTCTCATATTGTTTACCGGGATACCGGCTTTTTGATTCCTTTCAAAGATAAAAACAAAAGTTTTATTATCCGCAATCCGCAGTCGTATTTCAAAAATTAAATTACGGTTAGTTATTTTTTCTTT
>CAYYJE010000027.1:0-30128 GCA_964472165.1 uncultured Prolixibacteraceae bacterium
CTGCTGACAATTTCTGCAGGGGCGCAAACGGACGCCATATATGGGAAAGCCCGTCTGCTGAACCAGAAAGACGACGGATACAAGGGAATTTGGTACAATATCGGCGGAGCCGGACAAAGCGGTCCGGTGACCAATATCTACAGGTACAAATACAGCGGGGGATTGGGGACCTACCCGGCCAACCACTACCCGTTTTCGGTGTATGTGAAGAAAGTCAACAAAACCTTTTTCTGTTACGGGGGAACCGACGAGTCGGGCAAGACCCTCTACCATATGGTCTCCTGGTTCGACCACCGGACAGGCGAGGTGCCCCGTCCCACGATAGTCCTCGACAAGGCCACCAACGATGCGCACGACAATCCGGTGATGCAGGTGGATAAAGAGGGGTATATCTGGATCTTTTCCACATCGCATGGCACCGGAAGGCCCTCATTTATCCACCGGAGCAGGCTCCCGTACGACATCGGGGAATTTGAACGCATACCGGCAACCAAACTTGTGAATGGGGAAAAGGTTCCTATGGATAACTTCTCCTACCTGCAGATTTATTACAACCCGGAGGAGGGTTTCACCGGATTGTTCACCCATTACGAGAAAGCCGGGGGACGGGTTATTGCCTGGATGACCAGCAGCGACGGGATCGAATGGTCGGAGTGGAAGGATCTGTCGCTCCTCGACCAGGGACAATACCAGAGCAGCGGCAACCAGGGTAAAACAATCGGTTCTTCCTTCAACTATCATCCCAGCCGGCCGGTAAGAGGAGGTTTGGATTTCCGTACCAATCTCTATTTTCTTGAGAGCCGCGATTTTGGTAAAACCTGGCAGACGGCAGGAGGAATTCCCATGGCGCTGCCCCTGAAAGAAGTTGCGAACCCGGCGCTGGTTCACGATTATGATTCGGAAAAGCGTAATGTGTACATCTGTGATGTCAGTTTTGACCCACGGGGGAGGCCTGTGATCCTGTACATCACCACCAGGGGTCCGATGCCCGGTCCTGATGACGGTCCCAGGAGCTGGCATACGGCCTGGTGGAGCGGGAAGAGTTGGGAAATCCATGATTTCACCCTTGCCGGGAATGCCTACGATATGGGATCGATCTATCCGGAGAAAAACAAACGCTGGAGGATCATAGCCCCAACAGCCACCGGGCCTCAGGAATATAATACAGGGGGGGAAATGGAGATGTGGATCAGCAAAGACCAGGGCGGGAAGTGGACCAGGGTGAGGAAGCTTACAGCCCACAGTGAGTTCAATCACACCTATGCCCGCCGGCCGGTTAACGCCCATCCCGGATTCTATGCATTCTGGGCCGATGGCCACGGACGTCAGCCTTCGGAGTCGAGGCTCTATTTCTCCGACAGAAAAGGAAATGTCTACGTTTTACCCCGGAAGATGAACGGGCCCACTGAAAAACCTTTGCGGGTGGAAAGCAAATAGCAGCTTTCTGAAATAGTCAGGTAATTTCAGGGATCTTCCTATCCTGAGGGTAAGTCTTACGTGGGTTCAACTCCCTCTGTTCGGGTTCTCTTTTGCCCTTGAACCAGCTTTATTTAACAGGTCATTTTCCCGCTGTAATTTCAGTGATGGGAGTCAGCTCCACCTTTCTGAACTCCACTTCCGAGCCTTCGGCCTGGACGGCGATTTGGCCCCGGGTGGCGGTGCAGTTGTATCCGTGGTTGACCAGCTGGTCGTTCACCCAAACCTTGATGGTGTCGGCAAAGCACTCCACGACCATGCGGTTCCATTCGCCCACGGGTTTTTCGGAGCCATCGGTGAGGTTCAGAATTCGTCGTTTTTTGTGGCCATCGACCCCCCAGCTCTCTTTGGGACCGCGGCGGGCCTCCATGTCGGGCACTGTGATGTCTTCGGCAATGCACCAGAAATCCCCCGCGTTTTCATGCATCATCTGCACCTCCAGCGACCGGGGGAACATGCCGTACAGGGCCCGGGGCGTCGAAGCGTGTACAAGCACCCCGCAATTGCCGGGAACACCCGCAAAACGGTATTCCACATCCAGCCGGTAGTCGGAAAAGAGGGTGTCGGTGATCAGATGTCCGCCCGGGGTGCCCAGACTGACCAGCATTGAGTCACGCACGATAAAAGGAATGGTGGTGTCGGGATTCTGGTCCATGGCGGGTACATCCATGTGCCAACCGCTCAGGTCGACGCCATTGAAAAGCGAAACGGGCTGAGGTTTCTGAGGAGTGTGGCAGCTGGCAATGAACAGGGAGACCAAAATAGCGGCAAAGGGAGAAAAATGCAATAAACGGTTCATAGGTCTGATCTTTGTGATTTGTAAACCCCTAAATTATAAATTTCACGGAATTTATTCGCAGCTTCCATGTAGTCAGGCTCGGTCCCGCAAAAACGGGGAGTGAAACCCGAAGATAATTCCGGCGGAATGAGCTGGATTTTATGTTTCAACGGAGTTGTCATACTCCGGATCCGGCCATTTTCTTGTTTTTGAGAGGATCAGGAAGTACCTTTATTTATCCCGATAAGTAGGAGAAAGGTTTGCGGGAGAGACAAAAATGTGTAGGTTTGAAGTTCAAAAAGAAGATTGCACAGGTGAGTAACAAGTCAGTAACGGAAATCCGGAATTTCGGGAAGGCCCTGAGTCGGATGGTAATGCCCAATATTGGTGCTTTCATTGCCTGGGGGTTGATCACCGCACTGTTCATTCCTGCGGGGTGGATCCCCGATGAACGGTTGGCACGGATGGTCGATCCGTTGTTGCGTTACCTGTTGCCTCTGCTGATCGCCTTTACGGCAGGGAAGAACGTAGCCGGGGAGCGGGGGGGGCTCATGGCTGCCATTGCCACCATGGGAGTCATTGTGGGAAGCGACATTCCCATGTTTCTGGGTGCCATGATCATGGGCCCCTTTGCCGGGTGGCTCATCAAAAAAACCGACCGGTTGCTCGAAAACAAAATCCCTGCCGGCTTTGAAATGCTGGTGAACAATTTCTCGATCGGGATATTGGGGATGTTATGCGCACTATTCGGTTTTTTTGCCATTGGTCCCGTAGTGTCTCTCCTTACCGGTTTTCTGGGAGGGGCGGTCTCCCTGGTGATGGACAAGGGAATCCTGCCCCTGGTTTCGCTGTTTATTGAACCCGGGAAGGTGCTTTTCCTCAACAATGCCATCAACCACGGAATCCTGACCCCCCTGGGCATCGAGCAGGTGAAGGAAAACGGCTCATCCATCATGTTTCTTCTGGAGGCAAACCCCGGATCGGGACTCGGGGTGCTGGCGGCTACCTGGCTTTTTGCCAAAGGAACCATGAAACAGACTGCACCGGGAGCCATCATCATCCATTTTTTCGGAGGAATCCATGAAATCTATTTCCCTTATATCCTGGCCCGGCCAGCCTTGATTGCCGCACCGATCCTGGGCTCTGCCTCGGCCATTGCGCTGCTTTCCCTCCTGGATGGCGGAATCGTGGCTCCTGCCTCTCCCGGAAGCATCATTGCCGTCATGGCCATGGCCCCCCGCGGCCAGCACCTGGTCGTACTCCTCGCTGTTTTCGTGGCGGCACTGGTCTCCTTTCTGGTAGCTGCCCCCATCATCCGGAGAGCGCAAAGGCAGGAGACGACAGCCGCAGGTCATGAATTGGTGACGCATCCCGATATCCGGAAAAACGAAATTTCAAGGATCGTTTTTGCCTGCGATGCCGGAATGGGATCCAGTGCCCTGGGAGCCACCCGTTTCAGAAAACGGCTTTCCAAACTGGGTGTCCATATCCCTGTCGACCATTGCCCGGTCGATGAGATCCCCGCGGATGCCGATCTGGTTGTTTGTCAGGCCACCTTCAGCCAGAGAGCGGCCAGATCTGCTCCCGCTGCCGAACTGGTCCTCATCAACGACTTCCTGGAAAGCCCCGCACTCGACCTGTTGATTCAGCGCCTTTCTGACACTCCTGTTCCGGAAGAGGCACGATCCCCTCATGAAACCGCTGCACCTGCTCAACCCCACAAGAATCCTTACCCGGGCTCTATCCTGGAACCTGCTAACATCATCACCGGACTTACCGGAGGTTCCTGCGAAGAAGCGATCACCCTGTCAGGTCGGATCCTGGAAAAGGGAGGATATGTCCTGCCTGGTTACGACCGGTTTATGCTGGAAAGGGAAAAAAGCAGCAGCACCTATATCGGAATGGGTATCGCCATTCCCCATGGCACACAGGAAGCCATGAGCCGGATCATCAGAACCGGACTGGTTGTACTGCAATACCCGCAGGGGATTCTCTTCGGAGACGAAAAGGCATTCCTGGTCATCGGAATTGCCGCCAGGGGAGACGAACATATGGATATTCTTTCAGCGGTGGCAACGGCGCTCGACAATCCGGATTTGCTGGAAGAACTCTATACAACAACCGACAAGCAAAGAATTTACAGCGTGCTCGGTTCAGCGATAAATGACAACAACAACTACTGACATAATTATGGTTTCAGAAAAAATAACAATCAGGGCGAAAACAGGGCTTCATGCCAGGCCCGCTTCCCAACTGGTTGCCCTTATGAAAGGGACCTCCAGTAACTTTGTCATCCGTTCCGGCCCGAAGAGTGCCCATGGAAACAGCATCATCAGCATCCTCGCATTGGGTCTGAAATATGGAAGCGAAGCCATTATTGAAGCTTCAGGCGAAGACGAAAATGAAGCGCTCCTGAGTGTAATCCGGTTTATGGATGCCCTCGCGGAATAATCCCGAACATTGCATTGAGAACCACTAATCATTTAATACTTCTGATATGAAAATTCACAGGCTTGTCACTACGGCGCTGCTTACCGGCATTCTCCTTTCTGCCGGTCCGCTGTCGGCCGGGGCAAAGAAGCTTCACAAGGTGAAGGTCAAAAACATGAAGCAATTGCAGGAATACTTCAGGTATGACGAAAAAAAGCCGGTCATCATCAGCGGTCACCGGGGGGGCATGATGCCGGGCTACCCTGAAAACTGCATTGAATCGTGTGAAAAAACCCTCACGCTGATGCCCTCCTTCTTTGAAATCGATCCGAGGCTTACCAAAGACAGCGTGATCGTGCTCATGCACGACGATACCATCGACCGGACCACCAACGGAAAAGGCAAAGTATCGGATTATACCCTGGAAGAGCTCAGACAGTTTTACCTGAAGGACCGGGAGGGACAGATAACTCCCTACAGGATTCCCACCCTGGTGGAAATGCTGGAATGGGGCCAGGGAAAAACGGTTTTCAATTTCGACAATAAAAAGGTTCCCTGGGAGATCTATTCCCGGATGCTGAACGAACAGAAATGGCCCAACATCATTCTGAGTGTCAGGTCACTGGAGGAAGCACTCTTCTATTTTGAAAGGAACGACCAGGTGATGTTCTGCGTGGCCATATTCAATATGGATGACTATTACAATTATAAAAATTCAGGGATCCCGTGGAACAGGATTATGGCCTATGTGGGCTATTCCATGAAGCCTGAACAGGAAGAAGTCTACCGGTTGCTGCGTTCACACGGGGTGATGTGCATGACCTCTATCGCCCCGACTGCCGACAGGGTGAAACCTGATGAGGCCAGAAGGGAGGCATACCGGAAGGAACTGGCTTCGGATCCGGACATCATCGAAACCGATTATCCCTCCGCATTTAAAGAACTGCTAAAACCGGTCCGGAAATCGCGATGACCAGTTCCATGTTGCCGAAACAACAAAAGGAAACCAACCATCCACCATGCAGAAAATCACCGTCAACCAGCCAGGATCAGGAGGGATCGCAATTGCCGAAGCTTTTGTGATAAATCGGATCTCTCCGGAAGTCTCTTTCGGGCACATCAGTGATACGGAAAAAAGAGAGGAAGAGGAGAGGTTTGAGACAGCATTAAAACGGGTGGCAGATCAGATTGAAACCCTTTCTGTTTTAAATCCCCTTTTCAGAGCCCATCTCGATATCTTGCAGGATGCAATGCTCTATAACCTGGTGGTTTCCAAAATCAACGGGGAGAATAAAAACGCCGGATGGTCCCTGAAGGAGGCGGAAGAGGAAATATGTTCACTTTTCACCGAAATTGAGGATGAATACTTAAGAGAGCGGTCTTCGGATATCAAAGATGTGGCCGGGCGTATCATGGATGCCCTGCAGGGCGTGTCCCATAATCCGTTTGCGGATATCGGCCGGGAAGTGATCGTCGTGGCCGATGAACTGTTCCCGTCCGATACTATTCTGATGGATTACTCCCTCATCCGGGGATGGATCACCCGGTACGGAGGATCCACAAGCCATGTTTCCATTATTGCCAGGAACAAGGGAATTCCTTCTCTGGCCGGTGTGGGGGAGGTAACCGATTTGCTGCCCCATGGAACCCTGGTGATCCTCGATCCGGAAAAGGGAGAAATCCTTATCGATCCGGATGAGGCCACAATAGAGATATACCGCGGAAAAGCAACCGCTGAAAGCAGAGAGAAAGCCAGGTTACATACCATGAGAAATATGGAAGCCATTACGGCTGACGGATTTCCCATTGACATATGGGCCAACGCTTCAGGAGTGGAAGAGATCACCCTTGCCCTGGAAAACGGGGCCGGGGGTATTGGCCTGTACCGGAGCGAATTTCTGTTCATAAAAAGCCAGGATGGTTTTCCCAGTGAGGAAACCCAGTTTGCCGAATACAGAAAGGCAGCTGAATTGTGCGGATCTTTGCCATTGATTATCAGAACCCTCGATATCGGTGGCGATAAAAATCTCCCGTATTACAGGATGGAGCCTGAAAGCAATCCTTTTCTGGGATTCAGGGCTATCCGGATTTCTCTTTCGGAAAGAGAGAATTTCAGAATCCAGCTCCGGGCGCTGCTCCGTGCAAGTGCCTACGGCAACCTGAAAATCATGTTTCCCATGATCATTTCACTGGAGGAGTGGGAAGCTGCCGAAGCCCTTGTGGAAGAGTGTAAGGAGGAGTTGCGGAAGGATGGATTGGCTTTCAATGACCATATCGGGATCGGGATCATGATCGAAACCCCCGCGGCGGTGATGATGGCAGGTGAACTGGCGGAAAGGGCGGATTTCCTGAGCATCGGGACCAACGACCTGACCCAGTACACGCTGGCGGTCGACCGGCTCAACCCCAAGGTGGCACACCTGTACGATCCTTTGCACCCGGCTGTGATCCGGAGCATCCGGTCAGTGGTCGAAGCGGCAACCCTTCATCATACTCCCGTAGGGATTTGTGGCGAATTGGCAGGAAACCGGAAAGCCTTGAAACTCCTGTTGGGCCTCGGTCTGTCCGAACTCAGCGTGTCCCCGGCCCTTATTCCCGAAATCAAAAGCCAGGTGCGGGAAACAAATCTGCACGAAGTCCGCAGTATGGCCGAAGAAACAACCAGGCTGGTCCGGGTGACTGAAATAAAATCAATGTGGCTACCAAGCTGAATTTCGGCAAGCGCATTCCGCGTCCGCTCTGCGGTGGGGAGTTTCAATAACAACGCTAATCCAGAAAAATAACATTATAAAACCATTCAAAATGAAAAATCTTGAAAAACTGTTGATTATCGGATCCTTAACCCTTATGATGGTTTGTCCCCTCTTTGCACAATCACAGGTGGCTGCATGGGACAGTACCTACCGGCCTGCCACCTACCCGCTGCTTACCAGGCAGTTTAATAGTTTTCTCCACAGCAAAAAAGACATCGTCTTCCTGGGTAACTCCATTACCTTCGGTGTGGACTGGTACGAACTGCTCCGGGAGCCCCATGCACGCAACCGGGGTATTTCAGGGGACATCACTTTCGGCGTGCTCCAGCGATTGCAGGAAATTATCGATGGCAAACCGGCCAAACTGTTTATCCTGATCGGCATCAACGACATCCTCCGCAATGTCCCTGATCATTACATTATTGCGAATCACAAAAAATTAATCGAAAGGGTGCAGGCCGCTTCCCCTTCCACCAAAATCTATCTTCAGAGTATCCTTCCGGTGAACGATTCGTTTACCCAGGTTAAAAGCATTATGGGAAAGAACCCTAAAGTGCTGGAAATTAACCAGGCCCTGCAGAGAATTGCCCGGGAATACAAGGTCACTTATGTTGATCTGCACACGGCATTTTGTGACAAGGATGGGAAACTGACCGCTGAATTGACCTACGACGGACTTCACCTCACCCTTGAAGGATACAAATTATGGAGAGAAGTATTGTATAGCAACGGAACACTAAAAAGGAGGGTGAAATCTGAATGATGATAAAATTTGATCGTTTAATCAGCATCCTGCGACCTGCACCGGACAAAGAGATAACCATTACCGATGAGAAGGAATTAAACGAGCAATACCGGTATTGGCGAAAGAGGATCATGTATACCACTATCGTCGGTTATGCTCTTTTCTATTTTGTACGTAAAAATCTGTCGGTGGCTATGCCGGCCATCGAGGCTGACCTGGGCATTTCCAAGGTTGACCTGGGATTATTCCTGACCATGCACGGGCTTTTATATGGGGTTTCCAAATTCCTGAACGGCTTTTTGGGCGACCAGACCAATCCCCGCTATTTCATGGCATTCGGTCTGTTCATGTCAGCCCTGATGAGTGTGTTTTTCGGGTTGAGCAGCGGCGCGCTGGCCTTTGGCATTATCTGGCTGCTGAACGGATGGTTCCAGGGGATGGGATTTCCCCCCTGCGCCAATGCCATAACCAATTGGTTTTCGCCCGGAGAAAGAGGATTTAAATTTGCCATGTGGAATTCCAGCCATTCCATAGGTGCCGGACTGGTGCTGATTCTGAACAGCTTCCTGGTAGTTTACGACTGGAGGCTCTGCTTCTTTGTGCCGGCACTCCTGGCTTTCATGGGTGCCTTCTTCATCCTGAACAGATTGAGGGACCGGCCTCAATCCCTGGGATTACCCCCCGTTGAGACTTTCAAAGGGGAAGTACCTGAATCAGAAAAACCCGACCAGGACCTCGACTTTAAAAAGTTCCTCCGGAAAAAGGTCTTTGGGAATCCCATGATCTGGATCCTTTGCCTGGCTACCTTCTCCCTTTACTCTATCCGGTATGCCATGCTGGATTGGGGACCTACCTTCCTCACCGAGATGAAAGGAATCGAACTGAAAAAAGCCAGCTGGCTTGTAGCTGCCTACGAGGCATCAGGAATCCTGGGCATGCTCTCCAGTGGCTGGATGATGGATCATATTTTCAAGGGTCGCGGAGGCCGCGCCGCCGTGATCTATATGATTATCTGCACCTTGTCGGTACTTCTCTTCTGGAAAATGCCCAATGAATCCACCCTGTTCTACGGGATTATGCTTTGCATCACCGGATTTTTCATCTACGGTCCACAGGCCCTCGTCGGAATCATCGTCGCCAATATCGTCACGAAAAAAGCCGCAGCAACCGCTATCGGCCTGACGGGATTGTTCGGTTACTTGAGTACGGTCCTCTCCGGCTGGGGAATCGGTTATATTGTAACCCATAGTGGTTGGGATACCGCTTTTGCCACTTTCATAGGAACGGGAGCCATGGCAGTGCTGTTCTTTGCCATTACCTGGAACGCCGGTTATGTTCCGAGACCACAAAAATAAACCCTTCGCATATAAACCAGAAAGCGGTGGAGCGGGGTGATCCTTAAAAAATCATCCAGCTTCGCCGCTCTTCATTTAAAAAAGGTCGGGCTGCCAGTCCGGCTACCGGGGTTCATAAGGCCGGGGACCTCCGGTGATACTTTACAACAGCCTGACTAAAAAGATTTTGCACATCGAATGGGGCAACCACCCCAGGCCCTTTGCTGAGAAGGTTGGCTGCACCGCATGCAACCGCCATCCGCAAAAGATCTTCCGTTTCATACCGAAGCAACAGGGAAAGGGCAATCCCTGCAATCATGGCATCCCCACAACCAATCTCATTGCCCTCCCGGGTACCCGCTCCAGGACTGACACTGGCCGTCCAGTATCCCGGTTGGTCCTTGACGGACAATAACGCTCCCTTTTTTCCCCTGGAAACAAAAACCATCCCAATCCCTTTGTCATTTAACATCTTAGCTTCACGTATGATGTCTGCTACAGTCCGGATATCACTCCCCGACAGCTCCTTCAGCTCTTCAATATTGGGTTTGATCACGTCGGGAATACCTTCCAACCCATTTTTAAAATGGGAGCCGCTCGAATCAAAAATGACCCTGCACCCTTTCTTGCTGCAATTGCGGATTAACTGCTCATAATAACCGGCTGGAACTCCGTCGGGGGTACTTCCCGAAATGACGAGGACATCCCCTTCTCCTGCCTGGTTTTCCAGATCACGGGTTATCTTCTGAAGCTGTTCTTCCCGTACTCTGAATCCCTGTGTTTGCAAATGTGCCGCTAATTTGCCCCGCGAATCGGCAATGGTGATGTTGGATCGGGTGGTCCCTTCTACCGGAACCATTTGCAGTTTGAACCGCGATGTTCTCAGTGATTTGTAGTGATGTGCCTCCTGTTTGCCAACCAGGCAGAATGCCTCGGCGGAATTCCTGAGACACGTCAGCGTCCGGGCAACATTGATGCCCTTTCCTGCTGCGGTCACGGTCGACCGGATCGATCGCATAACCTCTCCTGTTTTAAAACTTTCCACTATGATATTGTGATCCACCGCAGGGTTCAGGGTGAGAGTAAAAATCTTTGACATGATTGAAATTAAATATGTGAAATCAGGAATTTTCATTTATCTCTTCGTAACCAGCCTCAATCAAGTAATCTATGAGAGCCTGAGGATGATTCACAAAGATGGCCTTGAGTACCGGATAATAAGGAACCACCTCCTGATAGAGGTTTGCGTAGCTATCGATTGTGCTTGGAGTGTGATAAATGCTCACATTGACGCCATTGTCTGTGTACGAAGTAGGCGGCCAGTGGATGTTGTCCTTATTATAGGTATGATATGGCAGCTGACCCCAGCCGTTGACTCCGTATTTGGCGACTTCGGTTATCGTCTTGTTCCAGGCGCAGGCGATGCCATAATTCTTTCTGAGATATAAAGATATTCCGATGTAGTCCGCATAGTCGTCAGGTACCAGATACTCTACAAGATGGCAGGCATTCATCTCCCTGGCAATCTCTGCAGCCCTGAGCATTACTTTTTTCTCTGTCTGGTTGCTTGCGCCTTTGATGTCGAGCCAGAGCTTGGTTCCAAAAGGATTCTGCTTCTTGTCCATGAGAATCTTCAGGAAGTCCTCGAGACAAGGCATCATAGAACCGTCGCTGAGCTTACCTGCCATACGGATCTCAGTAAGGGTATGAGTAGACGGGTCGAGGCCATTGACCAGATATGGTCCGGAAGGATGGCAAATCAGCACCTTATCGTCAGCAGTCCACATGACATCGCACTCAGAGGCATAACATCTCTGCTCAATGGTCTTTCTGAGCGACTTCACGGAATTCTCTGCCAGTCCGTTCTCCAGGTAGCCGCCACGATGGGCCACGACCTTGTAAATATGGCCTGTCTCTGCAATGGGCTCAGTGCTGCATGCCGACAGGACAATAGCTGCGAAAACTGACAGTAATATACCTTTCTTCATGTTATTATTATGGAATGACGTCTGTATATCATAACAGTATGACTATTCTGACTTACCAGTACTCAGGTTATAATGGAGAATTTCGGCGTAACGATATGCGCCGGATCCATTGTGACAGGCGAATCCAAGGTATAGCTGGTCGCCTTTGACCTTGATGCTCTCAGCTTCTGCATAGCCGATTGACGAGAATCCGAATTTGGTCAATGCCGAATTCTTCCCGATGGCCTTCACCGTCGTACGGGGATAGAGGACTTTTCCGCTATAGTCAAAGACTGTGACATAGGCGGCGGAATTAAAGGTGGCACCACTGGCAGTAGCATTGCCCTCATAGAACCAGACATGCCCCCCATGGATCTCGTGCCCCTGATGAGAGTAAAAGTAAACTTCAGACTCACCCCTGCCCGGAGGGATCTCGAAATAACCGAGCACCCTGGCGTCGTTGAGGTCACGGGCCCGGGAACTCCTGACTTCCTGCCGGGATGTGGATGCATCGTCAGTAATGTTGCCGTTCGAACCGATGGTGACCGTGCACTCCATGGTCTTGAGCGGAAGGGCAAGGACCTCGTCGAGGTCAAATACCCAGAAATATCTCATTGACACTCCAGCCTTGCGTGAGCCCACGAGAAGTCTGCGGGCTTCGAAATCGATTGCAACCTGGGTGTCGTACTGATTGTCCTTGTTGAGGAAAAATGTGTCACCAGCATAGCCACTGGTGTAAGTTTCTCCGGCCTTGTACTCTATTCTTGAGAAAGACCAGTTGTTCCCATAGCCGTCAGGGGTCGACTGGCCGTTGGAGTTGCACCAGATATACGTCTTGCCGTCAGCAGCCTTTTCTGCCACAATCTGAGTCATATGGCCGAATCTTTCCAGTGTCATGTAGTTGCTGTACTGCTTGCTGGCGCCATCACAGAAGCTGACGAACTGGAAGATTGTATTGGAAGGGCCCTGAGAATAATAGAAATGACTGTCGTCAGTGAAGTCGAAGCCTTGCATGATGTTCTTCTGCATGTAAAGCGTCACATTCTTCGAGAAAATGATGTCATTTGAGAGTTCCAAAGAGAGTACAGCGAGAGGTCCCTGGTAAAATGCCTGGTTGATTGTGATGACATTCAGATTGCTCCCATTGGTTGTACAAACCTTTACGGTTCCATATCTTGCAAGGCCCGAGAGGTTCTCAGACCATGAAATAGTCATTTTCTCGCTGCCTGTTTCAGCTGCGGGAGTGACATTGATCCAGTCTTCGCTGGCAACAGCCATCCATGAAACATCTGATACAACGCTGACTTCCATTGAACCGGCGGGCTGAGAGGCCTTGATCTTACGGGTACTTACAGTTAAAGTCACCTCCTGCTTTGCACAGGAGATGACAGTAATGAGGCCTGTAATCAATAAAAATAACCGACGCATATGAATCTTCACTACAACAACTTAAGGCAAAGATATAGAATCCGTTAATGAAAAAACATGCAGCCAGGGCCATTGCGGCCCTGGCTGCATGAATGAAATAGGATAACTTTTTCAAGTATCAGTGGTTTATTACCAACCGTAGTTCTGAGTAAGTTTATCGTTTAGAGTTACAGAAACTGCAGGGATCGGGTAAACGTACTTTCTGTTCTCCCACTTGTAACCAGCTACGAGAGAAGTATTGGTAAGAATGTAACCATAAGTACCGTTTGAAAGAACGTGACCTGCGCCTGAGTTTGGCTTACCGGTTGAAGTGGTGATACCGGCTGCATTGACGGCGAGTACCAGGAAGCCCTTTTTCTCAGAAAGCTTGGCAGAAACGAGGTTCTCAGCCTTGCCGTCACCGTTGAGGTCAAGCTCGACATCGCGAGTCTGTGAGAGTGCATTAGCCTGGTCACATACCCACATTCCGGTCTTGGTCTTCACGAGAAGCTCGCCCATGTGCCAGCGACTGTCGTCCTTCTGACGAAGATCCTCCATGGTGAACTCACAACCTCTCTCACGACGGATCTCAAGGATCACCGGGTCAGTAACCTCTCCGAGGAAGTACTTAACCATATAAGGGTCAGCTGTGGTAGGGTAGATGCTTTGCACACCAGCTCTCTCACGGACGAGCTTAACTGACTTATTCCAAACATCCTGAGTACACTTGCCCTGCTCTGCCATAGCTTCGGCATAGGTAAGAAGTACCTCAGCGTAACGGATAAGAGGAACGTCAGTCTGGGTAGCACCGTTGATCGCATCGTTGATCTCGTGAGTGAGCCACTTGTTAGGCTGATAACCAGTCTTGGCGTAAACGAGGTCAGCACCCCAGAGCTTGCCGTCTGCACGTGTGAAACCAGGATAACGAATAGTTTCGCGGAGACGACGGTCACGGCCAACGAACTCATCTGCAAAGGCAACCTTGTAGTAATCCTCACCAGCGAAGCCGCTTGTAAATGGAGTACCGTCAGTCTTGAGGTAAGTCATCACGAAGTCACGGTTGAATGAGTACTGAGCATGCTGGGCATTTATCATGTAGTCATTGATAGAGTAACTCTGGTTGTTTACTGCGAGTGAAGTGTTGTAGTCACGGGCCCAGATGAACTCCTGAGAGTAAGTACCAGCGCCATCAGGGCTGATGAACATCTGACGATAGTCGTTTGAAAGAGAGTAGATCTTGGAGTTCATGATCTCCTCGCAAGCAGCAGCACACTCCTGGAGATACTTGGTACCCTGGGTCTTCTCCGCTGTAGTCCAAGTCTGGTTTGTTGAAGGATCAACAGTGTGATACTTGCGATATGTACCCTCGAAGAGGCAGAAACGAGCCTTCATTGCAAGAGCGACGTACTTGTTTACGAAGCTTGCACGGCTGCGATATTCAGCTGTACCAAGGCAGTTCTTGGAAGCATAGTCGAGATCCTCGAAAATCTTTTCTGCAATGAATGAGCGAGAGTCACAATCTTTGTAAAGAGATGTGACATCTTCCTCGTTAGAAGTCTCAATTGCGTGATCATACCATGGAACTCTACCATAAGTCTCGAGCTTGTCCATATAGAACATAGCACGGAAGAAACGGCCTACTCCCTCATAGTGATTGAGGATTTCCTCCTTAGCTTCAGCCTTGCGGACGTTGTCAAGGAAGTAGTTGGTGCTGCGAAGGTTGGTCCAGCTCCAGCTGGCGTTATCCTTTTGAGTGTAACGCGTGGTGTAGAAGAGAAGCTCACCGTCCCAGTTCATTGCGTCTGAGAAGCGGTCACCATTGATGAAGCTGAGGATGTTTGTCTCAAAGTTCCTATGTAGACCATTTGAGTAGATCTCAAGAGATGCCTCATCCTTGAAGTAGGTAACTGCATCGTAAGCATTGGGATTTTCCTTTGTGAGGAATTCTTCGCAAGAAGTTGCAGCAAAAGCAAGCGCAACAAGTGCAATCAAATATTTTTTCATTGTATTTCCTCCTTTTAGAATGTTAAGTTAACACCGAATGTAAATGTCTTGAACATAGGGTATGAGTTACCGTTAAGATCACTTGCTCCGAAGTCTTCATCACCACCGTCGATGCCTTCCGGATCGAGGTTAGGTGCCCACTTGCGGAGAGGAGTGAAGGCAAAGAGGTTCTCAGCGTTAAGGAAGACCTTAAGACCAGTAAGACCGGTCTTCTTGATGAGGTTCTCTTTGAAGGTGTAATCAATCTGGACGTTCTTAACACGGAGGTAAGCAGCGTTCTGTTTGTATCTGGTGTTAGGAAGGTTCATAATGGTAGTCTGGTTGGCATCACCGTTTGTCATGTAAGTGGTGACACGTGGCCAGTAAGCGGTTTCATAGTTGAGACACTCGGTCTGATCTTCGTTGAGCTGAGCAACTGTTGGGTTGTCAAGCGCATGGATGGAAGGAATGAAATAGAAGAAAGGACGTGAGTACTTTCCCCAGAAATAACCTGCATCTTTACCAGGATACCAGTCGCGCTTACCTACACCCTGGAGGAATACGGAGAGACCGATTCCATTCCAGTTAGAAGCGAGATTGATTCCGTAGAGGTAACGGGGAGTGCTGTTGCCGATGATGGAAATATCACCATGGTCATCGAGTGAGAGGTTACCGTAGTCAACGTTGCCAGAATCATCAAGGTCAGCGAACTTAACCATGCCAGGACGGGTCTTCTTGTCAACTGCCTGCTTGTACTCCTGAGTTGCGGAGTTAGCAATGTCCTCGTAGTCCTTGAAGAGACCCTCGACAGTGTAACCCCACATTTCACCAATTCTCATACCTACATAGTACTGGGGCTGACCCATGTTGTTTACGAGGTTTGCAATAGTACCGAATGCACCAGCCTCGTTACCGACGAACCTGGTGATGGTTGAGTAGCTGTCCCAGAGGGTGCCCTTGATGCTGTATGAGAATGGCTTGCCACCGAGTTTGAGCTCATCTTTCCACTGGATAGATGTTTCCCAACCGTTTGTACGGAGTTCAGCGTTGTTACCCTTAGGAACTGTACCACCATAAACACCAGGGAGCTGTAGCCCTGCCGTGTACATATCAGTAGTCATGCGTACGTAGTAGTCGAATGAAGCAGAGAGTTTGCTGTTGAACATATCAAAGTCGAAACCTGCGTCATAAGTTGAAGACTTCTCCCAGGTAAGGGTAAGAGGAACGGCTGTTGCCACACCTGTGTAAGAAGCGAGTGAGCCGTCGAGGATGAAGTCTGTTGCCTTTGCGATGGTCATCTCTGACGCATACCTGTAAGGAGATACATTACCGTTACCCATTGAACCGGCAGAAACGCGGAACTTGAAATTGTCGAGGTATCTGCGGCTCCAGTTCATCCAGGGCTCGTCAGAAACTCTCCAACCGAGTGATCCTGATGGGAAGAAACCCCAACGCTGTCCTGAGGGGAATTTGGAAGAACCGTCATAACGACCTGAAACCTCTGCGAGGTAGCGACCCTTGTATGCGTAGTTTACACGGTAGAATGCCCCTAGATAAGACCATTCGTTACCACCTGCGGTGATTGATGACTCACCATCCATGAGGTTGAATGAATACTTGTCAGAAAGGAAGCCTTTGCGCTCGGCTGAAGTATAAACGTACTTTGACCACTCTGTGTTGTACCCGAGGAGGACAGTAAGTGAGTTGTTCTCACCGAGGCGTGGACTGTAAGTTGTGTAAGCATTGGCTGCCTGATAGCGAGTGTCATACCTGGTCTCAGTCATACCATTGCCGACTGAAGTAGACTCAAGAATATAGACACCCGGCTCCTTGGAGTAAGTCACATAGTTGCGTATACGCGTTGCTGTCCGGCCGGTGTAATTGTACGAATAATCGGCCTGGAATTTGAGGACATCCTTTATGATGTCGATGTCAGCACTGATCTTGTCGCGGAGATAGATATAGTCATCTGTCAGGTAGTTGTTGCCCTCATAGAAAGCAGCATAACCTGAGATACCAGCTGCAGGAGTCCATGAACCATCAGGGTTGCGGAGAGGTGCAGAAGGTGCAAGACAGTGCTGCATGTAACGCTGGATAGAGTTGGTTGTAGCTCCCATAGGGATGTAGTTCTGGTCGCCAGACATGCTCATGTTGTTGGTAAACTTGAGCCAAGGACGAACCATGAGGGATCCCTTTGCACGGAGACTGTACTTCTTGAAATCCTCGTTACCTACCTTGAAGACGCCCTCTGAACCGTAGAAACGACCTGATATATAGTAGTCAGCGAGGTCGTTACCGCCTGAAATTGAGAGGTTGTGCTCAGTTGAAGGATGTGACTCACGGTAGAACTCCTTTAACCAGTCGTGGTTGTCGAGATAAGCGTAACCGAAGCCCGGGATAGCTGTGCTCTCCATTACAGCCGGAATATCAGATTTACCGGTTGCAGCAATGTCAGCATTACGCTGAGCGATGAGATCATAGATTTCCTGTGAATAAGGAACCTTTGAGTCAACGTGGTTGAGGAGCGCCTTAGAACCGTTGTAGTAGTTGTTGTAACCAGTCTTCCACCAGTCGAACCAATCGTTTGAGTCGGTGATACCGTCAGGAATGACCGTACGGCGGTTGATGCTGACGCTTCCGCTATAGTTTATAACCGGACGCCCCTTCTGAGCGCTCTTTGTAGTAACGAGGATCACACCGAATGCACCACGTGCACCGTAGACTGCAGTTGAAGATGCGTCCTTGAGGACTGAAACGCTCTGAACGTCCTGTGGGTTTATTATATCGAGGCTACCCTCGACACCGTCGATGAGGACGAGTGAAGATCCACCTGCACCGATTGACCCGGTACCACGAACATTGTAAGAACCTTTGTGAGAGGCCTTACCGTCATTGAAGCTGATGTTAAGACCTGCAACCTGACCCTGGAGTGAGCGTACGAGGTTAGGGTTGGCACGGTCACCGATTACTTCGCTGCCGACTGCATCAACTGCACCTATGAGGTCTCTCTTCTTCATTGTCCCATAACCTACGACTACAATATCGTCGATAATTGTAACATCGCTGGAAAGTACGATCTTGTAAGGAGAAGGCTCATTTCCTGTCAATGTGAGCTCGGTGGTTTTGTAGCCGATGAAAGAAACGAGGAATGTAGCCGGGAATTCTACGCCCTTGATTTCGAAATTACCGTTAAGATCGGTAATGAAACCAGTCGTTGTACCTTTGACAACCAGCGTAGCACCGATGAGGGGCTCGCCGTTTGCGTCAAGGACTTGTCCTGCGATTGTGCGTGGCTGCGCCAGAGCTGCGAAGCTGCAAGTCATAGCAACAACCAAGACAGAGATAAGACGTTTGATTGCCATTTTGTTTTGTTTTAGTTTGTTAAATAACAGGTTGTGCATAAAAAGAAAAGCAAAAATAATCATTTTATTACAATAAGAAAGCAAAATGATGTTCATGTGTTGTAAAACATTGCAGGTGGTTTCATTTGCTTTGTTGCCTTATTTTTGATGGGGGAATTAGGATAGGAGTGTCAAATTCTTTTAAATCTTGCCATATAATGCCGGTGAAAGGACATGATCACTTACGAAATTTCCTTTTGATACGGATTTTATCCTGCCGTGATCACGGGACTGCTCCTGGAACAGGATTGGATTATTAAATAAACTGTGAAGAATCTGTTCAAAATTTGATTTGCAAAAAAAAAACCGGATATTTGAAGTCATATAAATGTCTCAGATATGATGAATAAATTCCTGCGATCGATTAAACTTTCTTTTGTTTATATTTCTTCAGCCATTTTCTTTTTTATTGCAGGGTGTGGTTCCGGAACCCGGCCTGATGAGAAGCAAACTGAAACAGTTCCGGAGAAATCAAATCCGGAAGCCTTGAAAAATATCAAAATCGGCATGTCGCTTTACACCCTGGGTGCCCCTTATTTTGTTGCCCTGATGAAAGCCGCCCAACAGGAAACCGAAGCGATGGGAATGAAATTTGTTTATGTAAACGCGGAAGATGACATTAATAAACAGATAGCTTCGGTAGAGGACCTGTTGGCACAGGGAATTAATTTGCTTATCCTGAATCCCAGAGATCCCAAAGCACTGGTTCAATCGACAAAATCGGCGACAAAAGCCGGGGTTCCCGTCATCATTGTTGACAGTTCCATTGATCCTTCAGCAGATTTTGTAACCAATATTTTATCGAACAACCTTGAAAACGGTGAACAGGTTGGTGAATGGCTCGTAAAAAATAGACCAGGGGAAAAATTAAAAATAGCCCTGATGAGCGGTGCACAGGGAAATCCTGTCGGGAAAGAACGTCGCCAGGGTATTTTCAGGGGAATAATCGAACAGCAGTTGCGTTCAGCCGGGCAGGTAGAATTTGAAATAGTATCGCAGGGGTGGGGAAACTGGACATATGAGGGTGGTCTGAAAGCCATGGAAGACATCCTTGTGGCTCATTCTGATGTGAATGTGCTTGTATCGGAACAGGATGCAATGGCATTGGGGGCCATGCAGGCGATAGAAGAAGCCGGAAAATCAAAGGATATCCTGATTGTTGCCGGGGCTGACGGACAGAAAGAGGCTTTAAAACTGATAAAGGAAGGGAAATACGGGGCAACAGGACAAAACGATCCTGTGCGAATAGGAGAGCTGGCGGTTGAGGTGGCTGTCAGAATTATATCGGGTGAAAAGAATTTCCCCAAAATAATTTATACCCCTGTTGTTTGCATTTCAATTGATAATGTCGATAAATACTATAATCCTGATGCCATATTCTGACAGATCATTAGCACAATGAAATAATTCCTGAACCGGGATACCCAAAGGTAAGGATTTACATGTGACTGTTTCAGGAATAAATACCATATTTAAATCGCTTGTTATAGTTTGTACAAATGTTACCGGCATACCGTTTTGAATTATTAAATATCAGTAAATCATTTGGCGGAATCCATGCTTTACAGGATGTCACATTAAAAGGCAAACCCGGGGAGATCCATGCACTCGTTGGTGAAAATGGTGCCGGCAAATCAACATTGGTTAAAATACTCTCCGGTGCCTGTCACAAAAACAGCGGGACGGTCAAAATTGACGGAGTTGAAGTCGATATAAACAGTCCGCTTAATGGACGAAAAGCCGGTATTGGCATTATTTACCAGGAATTCTCCCTTGTTCCCGAATTATCCGTTTCAGAAAATATCTTCCTGCATACACTCAGTGAAAAAGGTAGTTTCATTAAGTGGCGTGAAATGAACGCTAAGGCTGAAAATCTCATTGACAGCCTTGGTTTTAACATAAATCCCCGGGATAAAGTAAGTGATTTAAGCATTGCCAGCCAACAGGTGGTTGAGATAGCAAAAGCACTTTCAGAAAATGTCAAAGTTCTTATTCTTGATGAACCAACGGCTGTTTTAGCCCCGAATGAAACAACCCTTTTGTTTGAGATCATAAGAAAACTTAAGCATAGAGGAGTATCCATTATTTACATTTCACACCGGCTTGAAGAAGTCTTTGATATTGCAGATTCTATTACGGTTATCAAAGACGGAAGGATCAGCGGATCATCCCCCGTTTCTGGAATAAACAAGGATGATGTGATAAAACTGATGATTGGCAGGAAGTTGGATGTTTTCTACCCTAAACGTGACAAAATTCCCGGAAAGGAAATCTTCAGGGCTGAAAACATCTGCATAAAGGGTAAAGTGAATAATGTGGGTTTCTCAGTCCGGGAAGGGGAGGTTCTGGGAATCACCGGTCTGGTGGGAAGTGGTCGGTCTGAGACCGTCAGGGCGATTTTTTCAGCCGATAAAAAGGAGAGAGGATCTTTATATTTTGATGAAGCTGAAATAAAAATTAATACTCCGGCAGAAGCTGTCAGGGCAGGTATCGGACTTGTGCCCGAGGACAGGAAAACACAGGGGTTAATTTTGTCATTATCCATCAAAAAAAATATAAGTATCACCACATTGGATAATTTGTCCAATCGGCTGGGTATCATCAGGCGTTCACAAGAAAAGAGAAACATAAACCAACTTATTGAAAAGCTCGCAATTAAAACAGAAAGTCCGGAAAAGGCTGTTTCGGATTTAAGCGGAGGGAACCAGCAAAAAGTGGTGTTGGCCAAATGGCTTGCCGCCGGTTGCAAACTGTTGTTGCTTGATGAACCGACGAGAGGGGTGGATGTCGGTGCCAAACTGGAAATTTACAATTTGATTAACGAACTGGTTGATAAAGGATTGATCATCGTGATGATCTCTTCTGATATCACAGAAGTGATCGGGATGTGTGACCGGATATTGGTGATGAAGCAGGGAGAAGTGAAAGGTATTCTGGAGAAAAATGAGTTTTCAGAGGAAAATATTTTGAGAATGTCAGTTGGATGAAAAATAAGCTGAATATGAAAATAAGTGACAGTTTTAAAAGGGCAGGACAATTCCTCATTGAATACAATACACTTGTCATCTTTCTGATAATTGTATTGATATCCTCAATTTTTTCCGACGTGTTTTTCTCCCACACCAATATTACCAATCTGCTGAGACAGGTATCGGGAATTGGCATCATCAGCATGGGTATGCTGCTGGTGATCTTAACCGGGGGAATTGACTTGTCGGTTGGCTCAGTAGTTGCTTTGACAAGTGTTCTGTGCGGATATTTTCTTCAATTTATGCCATTGCCTGTTGCTCTTGCTTGTTCAGTAATAGCCGGTATTATGGTTGGTTCTTTTTCGGGTTATCTCGTTTCTGTTCACAGAATGGCACCGTTTATTGCAACGCTGGCTGCCATGACAATAGCCCGGGGGACAGGATTTATTATCTCCAAGGGATCACCCATCATAATTGGTACGGCCGGATCCGGTCTGACTGACTTTGGAACAGGCAGTTTCATTGGAATTCCTTATCCGGTATTTCTGATGTTTGCCATTTTTTTCCTTGTTTTTTTTATTTTGAAGTACACAGTTTTCGGAAGGTTGATCATTGCAATCGGCAGCAATGAGGAAGCTGTAAGACTATCAGGTATCAAGCTGAAGTATTATAAGTTCGCTGTATATGGCATGACAGGTGGATTTGCAGCCCTGGCCGGTATTATCAGCACATCGAGAACAGGTGTGGGATCTCCAATCATAGGAATGGGATTGGAACTGGATGTTATTGCTGCCGTTGTCATTGGCGGCGCAAGTCTGAGCGGTGGCAAGGGAACAGCCGTAAACACATTGCTGGGTGTTCTTATACTTGGCATCATCGGAAATTTGATGAACCTGCAAAATGTACCCTCTTATCCCCAACAAGTAATCAAAGGGCTGATCATTATCGCTGCCGTGCTAATGCAGGGTTATAAAAGCCGGACAAACTGATCACAAATCGCTCCTCCCGTTTTTTGCCCTATTCCAGTAACTCTCCCGGAATTCAGGAATGGAAGTGGACAAAACACTACAAATCGATGATTACTTTCATCGTTTTGTCCTTCTGTTTTTCAATGAACTGATATGCTTCAGCATACTTTTCAAACGGGAAATGGTTGGTGACCAATGGGGAAAGGTTTATCTTTTCCGATGCAATCACATCTATAGCTTCCAGGTAATCTTCATGCAGGTACATCATAGAACCAATTACCTTTAACTCATGTTCTCCCACATGGTACATATTAATACGGGGATTTTCAGCATATACTCCGACAATAACTATTTCGCTTCCTTTCTCGATATATTGAAGTAAAACATCCAATGATGCCTGAACTCCTGCTGCTTCAATACCAACCTGAAATCCTTCCTCTCCGAAAAATACATTTACTTTTTCTTCGAATGAATCCTTTGAAATATTCAGGATTCCATCAATACCACATTGTCTGGCAATATTTAACCGATAATCACTAATATCTGTAATAAGTACTTTACGTGCGCCCCGGGCTTTTGCAAACTGGGCGATCAGATTACCAATTGTACCTGCGCCTGTTACTACTACATTTTTCCCCTCTAATGAGGAAACCCTTCCTGTTACATGAGACGCCACAGCAACCGGTTCGATCATAGCCCCGTAATCAAAACTTACACTATCAGGGAAGACAGCGACTCTGTCCTCCTCTGTTACAAACAATTCCCTGGCAACTCCGGGGGCTTGGAACCCTTGTACTTTTAAATTCTGGCAAACATTAAATTGTCCACGTTTACAAGGAGCACAAACTCCACAAACTAATTGTGGACGGGCAGTTGCTCTCATGCCCGGCACTATATTTTTTACATTCTTCCCAACAGCCTCCACAATGGCCGAATATTCATGTCCCTGAACAACAGGGTAGGGAGTTGCCGGATGCTTACCGTGGTATACATGAATATCGGAACCGCATACCCCGATTTTTTTTATACGTAGTAATACTTCATTTTCTTTTAACTCTCCCGGAACAAAAACTTCTCTGTATTCAATTACTCCTGGGGATGTCATTACTGCTTCTTTCACAACTAATTTTTTAAAATTTTCTTCAGTATTTCTGTAGTGAATAATATCAATTATACAACTGTAACTCGTTATATTCAACTTCCAGTACCAAGGCCAGTAGCGAAGTTCCCATTGCTATTCCAACTATGCTGAAAAAAGATATTTCCCCTACACGGCCTTTTTGTTTTATTTTATCTGTTTTTTTGAGTACGGTTCAAAGATAAACCGACAAAGTTTGATGGATAATCTGTTTCAATAATATCCGGGTTACGGTTAATTTCTCTTTGATATGATTCAAGTTTTGCTTCATAAGGTTCTACTTTATCGGCCGTAGGGGCAATAGCAATCTGGCACATTACTCCATGACTATGGATTAAACGATAAAGTTCCTGCTTTTCAGGAGCCATTGTGTTTTTAACATAGGCTACAATTCGTTCCCATGGTACTCCCAGCGCTTCAAATTCGTGATACAAATCCATATTGCTTATTTCAAAGAAAAAGCCCGCGTTGTCATTGCGATCGAAATAAAAACGGCATTCTTCGGAGGTGCGCACATAAAGCATAATATGGTGGTAGTCTTTCCATTTTCCATTCAGGTTGTCGGAAATAACCTGCCAGGGAACACCCTTGTTATCGATATTAAATGCTGTTTTTCCTTTCCCCCATTCCAGCATCTCATCGAGTGTGGGAATTTTGTACGGCGTCACATTTCCCTGCCGGTCCTTCAGGTAAAAATCCTGTAATTCTTTGTATGTGAAATCCGACACCAATCCTTTCCCTGTTGTAGTACGGTCTATGGTCCCATCGTGCATTAACACAATAACGCTGTCTTTCGTGAGCCTTGCATCAATCTCAAAATAGGCGGGCACTAATCTCAACGTATTTTCGCAGGAAGCAATACAGTTTTCAGGATATCCCTCCTGCATCCCTCCGCGGTGACCGGCAATTACAATGTCTCTTTCCGGTGAGTAGCGAAAAAACTCCTGTAAATCCGATTGATTGCGGATATTTGTTTTGTGCAATTTGTTTTGCCCGACAATGCACGAACTAAAAATCAAACATCCTGTAAGAAAAGTAGTAAATGCCAAAACTTTTAAATGTTTCATACCTGTTTTAATTTATAACGTCCGACTCTGTTGTTTGTTAATATATGCAATTTGATCAACTTGCTCTCTTTCTGTCTGTTTTTTGAATGGTTGCTTTCCCAAACAGCATATCCCGAAACTAATACTTCCGCCAATTAATGTCCACCAAGGCCATGCTATTTCAATGGGAGCTCCCAATATTGCTTTTGTCCAATTCCCCAGAATATAAGGTTGGAGCATGAGCACGATCAGAAATCCGGCAACAAGGGCAGCAATAACGCTTTTAACATTACCTCTTTTTGTGAGCACTGCGCACAGAAAAACGCCAAGCATTCCCGCATATGAAAAACTCATCACCCCCAATGCAAAATCAACCAGTGATTGTCCTCCGGCTCCCTGCATAATTGCTGCAATTACTGCAAATGATGTCAAAACAATACCCATAAAAACAACCAAAATACGGGATTCATTTAAGCTCTCCTTTTTTTGTTGCATTTTCTTCCCATACTTTTTCTTTAGAGGTAGATATATATCTGACACCAGGCTGCTGGTCATAGAGTTTATTGCCGAATTGAAACTGGACAAAGCTGCTGCAAGTAGCCCAACCATCATTAATCCCAGTATCCCTGGAGGCATATAATTAAACATATATTGTGGAAATACCTGCCTGCTGTCATTTAAAGCATCTTCAGGAAACGAGGCTCCCATTAACTGAGGATTTGCATAGAAAACATACAGAAGCAGGCCTATAATCATAAAAATAAGAACAACAGGCAAAGATATGATTTGAGAATAAACCAAAGATTTCGCGGCTTCCTTTACTGACTTGCAGGTAAGTTGACGCTGAACGAATTCCTGATCGGTACTGTATTGTGCAAACTTAAATATTGCGCATGCAATTAAAGCTCCCATCAAATTATAAGGTTCGGTAAAAGAGAACCTCGTATCAATTACCTGTAATTTGTTTATTTCATTCCCATCCGGCGTAGAAGCATGTCTTAATGCATCTATAATTTCGGGTAAAGAGGCAGGGATAAAATTAAAAAGAAGAATAATGGCAATTATTCCTGTAGCAATAACCAGCAATATTTGAATCGTGTCAATATAAATCAATCCTTTAATACCACCTGCCATGGTATAAATAGTGCTTATTACTCCAAGGATTATGATGGAAATAATAAGATTTGGCATGTGAATATCGTTGTATAACATTACCGAAACGGCAATTGCTGCGATAAAAAGTCTTGATCCGGAGGTAAGCAATTGGCCCAGAAGAAACATTATACTGGTGGCTCCTTTTGCCCCGTTGCCAAATCTGTTTCCCAAATAACCATAGATAGTGATCGTATTCGCTTTGTAAAGCGCAGGAAGGATGATCAATGCAGCAAGTGTTCCTCCCCCGATCGCTCCGACACTCAGCATGATATAGGTCATATTGCTGTCGAATGATATTTGAGGTGCTCCGATAAAAGTGCCTGCACTTATTGATGTACCTACTGCGGCAAAAGCAACGAGCCATGTCGGCATGCTTCTGCCACCCAAAAAGTAGTCATTCAGATCTTTATTCTTCCTGGAAAAAACTATCCCTATTGTCATTAAAGTTCCAAAAAAAACTATAATAATACTCCAGTCAATAATTGTCATTCGTATCTTTTTGAAATTGATTCTTTTATCAAACTAAACCAGTCGGGATTTCTACTCAAAAATGGCATTCTGATTTATTAACTCCTGCTTAATATCATTATATTGAAGGGTCTTGAGCGTATTTCCTGATTTAGCGGTTAAAGCAGCCGCTATACCGGCTGCATGCCCAATTGCACCACATGTGGCACCTACTCTGACTGTACCCATTGCCTGGCGGTCTGAAGAAATACAACGACCTGCAACAATGAGATTGTCATTGTTCTTTGGCAACAGTGCCCTGAATGGAATTTGGTATGGCAGAGGAACATACATTTCATGCATTCCGCTTTGGCCTTTTGGTGGATGTACATCGACAGGCCAGGTACCTAAAGCTACAGAATCAGAAAATTTACGATTAGAAACAATATCTTCTTTTGTAAGGGTAAAAATTCCATCAAGCCTTCTGGTTTCACGGATGCCAATAGTGGAAGCTGTTTTCATCAACCAACTATGTTCAAATCCTTTAAATTCCTTTTTGTAAAATTCCACTATTTCATGCGTGTTTTTCCTTGCTTCTAGTTCTGCCGCTGTAAGTTCTGCCGCATTCACAGCTGAACCATATACTCTTGTTGTATTTACCCATGGATACCTCTTTCTCAGGCCGCCAAACCACGGGCCACCAAAATAGGGAAGCTTTCCTTTGCCGGCAGCATCCTTCAATTTCTTTTTATCAACCTGCACATCTCTTCTCCTTGAAGTATACTCCGACAGTAAAGGTTCTCTTAAAAAACCGGGTTCAGGGCCAAAAGGTATAATAAGTTCTTCTTCAAAAGGTATCTCCCCGGTTTTACCAACCTCAGCAAGATAAAAAGGAAGTGTCATTGGTTGTAATTCGTCTGAAATAAAAAATGGTTCACCAGCACGTGCAAAAACGTCACCATTTCCGGTACAATCAACAATAACTTTTGCCAGGATTGCTTTTCTCCCATCCACATTTTCAACGATTATTCCTTTAAGACACCCATCCCCAGGAATAACATCTGCCATCCAGGTATGCAAAAGACATTTAACATTGTTACCTATAAGCAAGTTGTCAGCCACAAGTTTCATTATTTCCGGATCAGAGTTCAATACCCAGCTCCGGTTGTTTTCAGCTCCTTCTTTTTTTTCAGCCAGAGACAACCATTCACCCATAACACCATTTACACAGCGTTGGTAGGGCCTGAGCCAGTTATTGAATCCTGCAAGGGTTATCACCATTCCGTTCGTCCACATTCCCCCGAAAGAGCCCATTGCCTCGATGAGCATCACAGAAGCTCCCGCTCTTGCAGACCCGACAGCGGCGCCAATGCCAGCAGGACCTCCGCCAACAACCAAGACATCTACCTCGTCAATGACGTCAATTTCTCTTGCTTGTTCCTTGTATTTTTGCATTCGTTGAAAATTTGGTTTAAAATTCAGCCAGTCTTAACCGTACGTTGCTTATCTCACATTTATCTTTTGCAGCAATTCTAAAAAGGGGCGCAGAATTATACAACATCAGCTGGTGCTTATAGCGCTCATTTTTTGAGTTTTCTATGGTAAAATTTTGATTTGCCAGAAAAACATCGCAGTTGCCTTTAATCTCCAGTTCAAGATAAATTCCCCCGAAATAAACTTCAGGCAGTTTCTCTGTAAAGGTAAGTACGTCACCAGCTGAAAGCTGAATTTTTCCGTCAGCCAATTTCCCGTTATGTTCAAATTTTTCAAAACTTTTATAATCAATTAAGAATGACGAATTGTCTTTTAAATCAGGAGCCAGGAAATCGGTAGAGATATAATCTATGTCATTGTTATTTATCATTGCAAAACTGTTGAAATTGTCTGCATGGGACTCAGTCTCGAAACCTGATTCCTTTGCTTTTTTTACAAAGAATTCATAATCTTTAATAGTGAACTGGGAAGTACTAATTGCCATTATAATATTTCCTAAACTTTTAATTGCCTCAAAAGTTGTTTGATATAAAATCCCCATCAGTGGAACATCATTCAGGGCAAGCTCACGGATCACAATATTCGCCCGGTTATTTGAAGTAATTATATAATTATTTTTACCCATTACTTCATCAGCCAGGTCTATAATATTTTTATAATGCTTTCCTGTTTCATCCAAAATCTTAGGTTCAATAAACGGTAACAAACCTTGCTTTTTACATTCTGCAAGGAATTCCTTTAAGGTGGGTATCTTCGTCCTGTTGTCCGGTTCTGTTGCTTTTAAAATATAATTTGAATTCAGATCTTCCATCGTTACTTCTGCAACAAATACTTTATCTGTTAGCACAGAACCGTCAACATTTAAGCAGGTCCTGTTTAGCGTATTGTCATGCATAACAACCAGAACGCTGTCGGCCGTCAATCTTGCATCGGTTTCAATACATTGGAATCCCGCTCTTTTTGCCAGTCTGACTGACTCGAGCGAATTTTCACCTGCAATTGAAGACCTCATATTTACACCTCTGTGTGCAATAAATAGCCGATCTTCGGCAAGCGACCCAGTATCTGAGTTTTTCTGAGAATCACACGTAATTGTAAATAATGAAAATAATACTGCTAAACCTATTGTTTTAATAAGCTTGTAAAAACATAATCTGTTCATAATAAGATTTTTGGGGTTCAGCCTGGAGTTTATATCTCTTCGTCAAAAACGACGGCCACTTTGCCACATTTGCCTTCATCCATCAACTGGTAGGCTTTGTCGGCCTGGTCCAGCGGAAAACGGTGGGTCACCAGGTCCCCGGGGTGGATACCCCACCTGACCAGCCGCTCCACCAGCTCTTCCATGCGCCAGATGTTGGTCACCCAGGAGCCGTAAATGGTAATCTGGTCATGAATAATGTCGGGACTGGGGTTGAACTCAACAGTACCGCCTTCGCCGATCATCACCATCCTGCCCCATTTCCGCGTCGCCCTGATGCAGAGCTGCCGCCCCAGGGTGTGGCCCGAACAGTCCACCGTTCTTTCAAACCCCTGTTTTTGGTAAGTGGTCGCCAACACCTGTTCCAGGGTATCGGGCCCCGACACAAAGGCGTTGTTGGCCAGTCCGAGCTTCAGCGCCAAATCACATCGCTCTTTGACGGTGTCCACGCCTACCAGGTGTTTTGCCCCGAGTGCCCTGGCCAGCATGAGGGTAGCAAGCCCCACCGGCCCCAGTCCTACCACCAGTACTGCATCATTCCCTGATACGCCGATCTTTTCCAGGCCTTCATAGACCGTTCCGAAGCCACACGCCACCTGGGCTCCGTCGGTATAGGTCAGCTCATCGGGCAACAAAACACAGTCTTTTTCTTCGGCCAGAATATAGGGGGCCATCCCGCCGTCGCGCTGCCAGCCATAAGCTTTCCGCGAAGGGCTGGTGCAGGAAATCATGTACCCTTTGCGGCAGTCGTTGCACACGCCACAGCCTGAAATGTGATAAACCACCACCCGGTTGCCTTCCCTGAATCGCTTGGTATGGCTGCCGCATTGCACAATCCGGCCGCACGGTTCATGGCCGGCAATCTTGTTCTGGTAGGCTTCCGGACCTTTCCCCAGATGCTCCCTGTAAATGGCACGAATGTCGCTTCCACATATCGTAGAGGCCTTCGTCCTGATGAGCACCTCCCCAAGTCCCGGTTGGGGGATGTCCACTTCCCTGAATTCGACCGTGCTATTGCCTGGCAAATAGGCGGCTTTCATTTTCGTTTCCATATTATTACGACTTTATCTTATAAAAAAAATACTTTTCAAATTATTACCTACTTGCCGCACTCCAGGAGGGTGAATGGATGCACACTTCCGCAGGATGAACCTGTAATTTTCCGGCAATCATGTACACCGGGGCACAATCGATATAACGGTAGCCATTCCGGATGGCAAAATCCACCGCTCCCGCAATCTGTTCCGCCATATAAAGGTCAGATTTAAAAGTCCCCAAACTCAATGCAGAAATGGTCCGCCCATTGCATAAATTTATCTGCGGAATACTCCCACCTGAATCTGGTGTCGATTCTATTAGTTTCATAAACACTGGTTGGTTTATTCTGCATAAAAATATACCAAACCGGGAAATATGTTTTATAAAACGGATTTTTT
>CAYYJE010000027.1:30228-32438 GCA_964472165.1 uncultured Prolixibacteraceae bacterium
AAGGCAGCGCATCAGGGACCTGAACACAAGAGGGTTCCCGACGATGTGGCTGAGAATCCTGTGATGATAGGGCATGAGTTCAGCGGGGAGATCGTCAGCGTTGGGCGGAACTGGCAGCATAAGTTCCATACGGGTCAGAAATATTCCATCCAGCCAGCCATTTACAATCCCGAAGGGCCCCTGGGAGTCATGAGTTCGCCGGGCTATACCTATCCCTTCATCGGGGGGGATGCCACCTATATCATCATTCCAAAGGATGTGTTGTCTCAGGATTGTCTTCTTCCCTATTATGGGGATGGATTTTACCTGGCCTCCCTGGCTGAACCGCTGTCCTGTGTTATCGGGGCAATGCATGCCAATTACCATACCACCCCGGGCTCTTACATCCATGAAATGGAAATTGTGCAGGGCGGTAAAATGGCCCTTCTGGCCGCTGGCGGCCCCATGGGCCTGGCAGCCATCAACTATATTATTTACAGGGAGGACAGAAAACCATCCCTGCTCATCGTCACTGACATAGACCAGGACCGGCTGGACAGGGCAAGCCTGATACTGCCCCCCTCCATGGCGGCGGCACGAGGCATTGAACTGGTGTACATGAATACCGCTTCCCTGGATGATCCGGTCGGATCTATAAAACAGCTTTCAGGAGGTACCGGATTCGACGACGTCTTAGTATTCGCACCCGTTCCTTCTGTAATCGAACAGGGTGACGCCATTCTCGGTCGCGACGGTTGTCTAAATTTCTTTGCAGGTCCTTCCAATCCAAACTTCACAGCCAGGCTGAACTTTTACAACATTCACTATGCTGCAACACACATTGTCGGTACTTCGGGAGGAAACACCGCCGACATGATCGAAGCACTGGATTACATGACCAAGGGACTTGACCCGGCCGGATTGATTACCCATATCGGGGGGTTGGATGCGGTCATTGATGCGACCCTTAACCTGCCTGACATCCCCGGAGGGAAGAAACTGATCTATACCCACAAGAAACTCCCTTTAACCCCGCTGGCTGATTTTGCTGAAAAGGGAAAAACGGACCCTCTATTCGAATATATGGCCTATATTATCGCCAAGACAAACGGACTATGGTCCGTTGAAGCGGAACGTTTTCTTCTGGAAAATGCCCTGGAAATCTGACGGACTGCCTCCGGGGAGCAATTCCATATGCTTGGGGGCTTTCGTATATCAGGCAGGCATACCCACGGGTCCATCACCGGGATATGCCGAAAACCTATTTTTCTTCTGCTGAGGCGCTGATCTGCAGCAGGGAAAGGGCAATCCCTGGAATCAGGGCATCCCCACAACCAATCTCATTGCCCTCCCGGGTACCTGCTTCAGGATTGACACTGGCCGTCCAGTACCCCGGCTGGTCCTTGACGGACAATAACACTCCCTTTTTTCCCCTGGAAATGAAAACCATCCCAATCCCCTTGTCATTTAACACCTTAGCTTCACGTATGATGTCTGCTACACTCCGGATATCACTCCCCGACAGCTCCTTCAGCTCTTCAATATTGGGTTTGATCACGTCGGGAATGCCTTCCAACCCTTCTTTGAAATAGAACCCACTCGAATCAAAAATGACCCTGCATCCCTTCTCCCTGCAATTCCTGATCAGCCGCTCATAATATCCGGAGGGAACTCCATCAGGGGTACTACCCGAAATGACCAGGACGTCCCCTTCTCCTGCCTGGTTTTCCAGATCACGGGTCATCTTCTGAAGCTGTTCTTCCCGTATACTGAATCCCTGTGTCTGCAGATGGGCGGCCAGTTTTCCCCGTGAGTCCGAGATAGTGATGTTCGAACGGGTCGTGCCCTCTACCGAAACCATTTGCAACTTGAACCGGGGCGATCTCAGTGATTGGTAGTGATATGCCTCCTGTTTGCCAACCAGGCAAAATGCCGTGGCGTTTTGCCTGAGACATGTCACAGTTCGTGCCACATTGATGCCTTTCCCGGCTGCAGTGACCGTCGAATGCGTTGCCCGGATCACCTCGCCGGTTTTAAAATGCCCGACAACGATGGTGTGATCCACCGCTGGATTCAGCGTGAGTGTAACAATTTTTGGCATAACTTATTTTGAATCCTCAAAATGGAAAGTCAATATTAGAAAAAAATATACCATTTCGCAATCAGCAGGAAGCTGACAGGCCTTGCTTCAAGGGATAAATTGAAGCCCAATCCAGTTCTTTTAAGACGAT
>CAYYJE010000028.1:0-4973 GCA_964472165.1 uncultured Prolixibacteraceae bacterium
AGATCAGGGAAGAGATCATGGATATCCTGGTCCAGTTTTACGCTTTTGATAAAACAGATTTTATCCGATGCAGGACTATAAAGGAATCCCTGGATATCTCCTTCCGTAAAGGAGACCTGTTTCTGATCCGATCCGTCAGGATTCATCTCCCAAATCTGGGAGGAACCGGATACGACTGAGAGATACCCGATTTTCTTCCCGTCGGGCCTCCACTGCAGAGCTGATTCACGCACACCGGTATCGGTAATTCTCACCGGTTGTCTCTTCTCCAGGGAAACCACATACACATCGCGGGACGACTTGTCGGCTGCAATATTATACCACGTTACCGTATAGGCCGCCTGCCGGCCGTCGGGCGAAACCACCTGATCACCCAAACGCCCGAAAGACCACAACACTTCCGGTGTCATAATCCTGCTGGTGAGTACCGGAGTTTCCGGGATGAAATTTTCTTCACCGCCTTGGGGCGAAGGAGCCTTGCACGACATAACCATTGCAAGTGCCAAAAGTAGTACGATCCTTTTCATAACGATGTAAATATTTTCCGAAAATAAGGGATTTCCGGAAAATCACATCCTGAAACGAATAAAAAAAGCGGGCAACCCGGCCATGTTCCGTTTTAGAAGGAACCTGCTGCGTTCCGGGAAGCCCGCTGCTGAAGAAACTAATTAATAACGGAATACTCCTTTGAAAGTATGGGTTTGCTCTTTGTAATCAGTTGATTTCACCTCAAACCTGACCGAGTCGGTGCCCTGAACCTTTATGGCATCCAGCTCAAATGTCACCAGTGCGGTCATCGGGTAATCCCTTCCGTCACCATTGTCATTGTGTCGCAGTTCCAGCTGTATGGGCTGGTCATCCGCTGTCAGGCTACCGGGCTCCTTAACCAGGTTGATGTAATGCATCCTGTTGTTACCCAGATAAGTGATTTCCATATTCAACAACTGATTTTTACTCACCCAGATGTCTTCAATCACCACCGGATCGTTTCCAATACTGTCTTCTATGGCCGGAGTGATGTCCATAATCCCTTTTTTCAGGATTTTCCGGATTGAATTGATCCTGACGTAATACTGTTTCAAAGTATCCGTAACCAGCTTATCGCTCAATATGGAATAATTCACCAGAACCCTTCCGCCATCATCCAGACTACTGCCCTGCACATTCAACACCGCCGGAAAAAGAACAGTACCATCATCCAGTTTCACAGTGAAACTATCAGCTCCTTCTTTGTCCACGATCCCTAAGCTCATCCACATCTTGTCCAGCGAATATCCGTCGCTGTCATCCAGGCAGGAGGTCAGACTAACCGCTGCCAACAAAACAAAAAATAATCTTCTCATGTCAAAATCTCCTTTTTTCACTTTGATGCAATAGAGGGGTCAAACGTTGCGTCTTCATGGAAAAATGAGCGCGCTGAAAAATTTCACTGAACTTTTCCCGGATGAAAAAGTTATATGTATATATTTATATATTTGCATACTGAAAAACACCAAGGTCCGGTCAAGTTTCTGAAGGAGAGGGCCAGGTTCATTAAAAGGCATTAAATTTGTAAGGACACTGATTACCCGGATTTATTTACTTAAAACAATATTCTCACATATGAAAAAATCTTTGATACTATTGGCCGTTGTGGCGATCGTTGGGGTCTCGTGCGGCAACAAGGCTGCCAAAGCAGAAGGAGAGGAAAAAATTGCGGAACCTGTTTCCTCCCTGGTTACTGAAGTGGAAACTTTTCAGGCTGTTTCGGATAAGGATGCCATGGAAGTCACTTTGGAGGCAGGGACTTTACCTGCTGATTCCGCAAAAGGAGGAACCATCCTGCTGACCAAAGGCGAATTTCTGAAATCGGTATGGAATTATGAAAAGTCACCACAGGAGTGGGTATTCCTGGGTGACAAGCCCGCCATCATTGATTTTTACGCCGATTGGTGTGGTCCCTGCCGGATTGCATCTCCGATTCTGGAAGAGGTTTCGCATGAATTTGCCGGAAAAATAACCGTGTATAAGATTGACACCCAGAAGGAACAGGAATTGGCTGCAGTTTTTGGCGTACGGAGTATTCCGGCGTTCCTTTACATTCCCAGGAATGGCAAGCCTACCATGATGGCCGGAATTGCCCGGTCGAAAGAGGATACCAAGAAAATGTTCGTGGACAACATCAATACGATTTTGCTAAACAGCAAATAGACTGATTTTCAGATCAAAAAGTACTATCTCAATTTTTTGTGACAATACCGGCAGCTGCCGGTATTTTTTTTGTATTTTCGGCTGCGCATTAAAAAAACGCATAAAAAAGATGAAAGCTGAAATCATCACCATTGGTGACGAAATATTAATCGGGCAGATTGTGGATACCAATTCTGCATGGATTTCCAGGCAGTTAAACCTTGCAGGGATTGAAGTTTACCAGATTACTTCGGTCCACGATGACCGTGAACACATTCTGAAGGCACTTGACGATGCCGGAGTAAGAGCTGACCTGGTTCTGGTTACAGGAGGGCTGGGTCCCACCAGGGATGACCTTACCAAGGCTGTCCTCTGTGAATTCTTCCACACTAAACTTGAATTTCACCAGCCCACTTTTGACCACATCATTGATCTGTTCAAAAACCGGGGGATCCCCCTGAGCAGGCTGAACCGCGAACAGGCGATGGTTCCCGCGACATGCACCGTAATCCCCAACATCAATGGCACTGCTCCCGGCATGTGGTTTGAGCAAAACGACACCATTTATGTTTCAATGCCAGGTGTACCTTTTGAGATGGAAACCATTGTAACCAAGGAAATCATTCCCCGTTTAACTGCCACAGGAAAAACCGGATTCATCCATCACAAAACCGTTCTTACCCAGGGAATCCCCGAGTCGCTTCTTTCCGAAAAAATCGAAGAGTGGGAGAACCAGCTTCCTCCCCATATCAGGTTGGCCTATCTTCCCAGTCCGATGGCCGTTAAGCTGAGGCTTTCCGCCTATGGGGATGATCCCGGGAAATTGCAGACTGATGTGGAAGACCAGATCCGCGGATTGCTACCACTCGTTGGGGAGAGTGTGTACGGGTACGACAACGATACGCTCGCCATGGCTGTTGGCAGGTTGCTGCTCGAAAAAAACGCCACACTTTCGGTGGCGGAAAGTTGCACGGGAGGGAACATCGCCCATTTGATAACCCTAACTCCGGGAAGTTCAAAATGGTTCAAAGGTTCCCTTACCGCCTATTCCAACGAAATAAAAACAAATTTACTGAACATCCCGTTCGAAACCCTCCGTCAATATGGGGCGGTAAGCCGCGAAACTGCCACAGGCATGGCACTTGGGATCAGGGAGGTCATGCAGACCGGATACTCGATCGCAACGACAGGCATTGCAGGACCTGACGGAGGAAGCGAAGAGAAACCCGTGGGAACAGTCTGGATTGCAGTTTCAGGTCCCGTAAAATTTTTTTGTGAAAAATTCGTTTTTGACAACAACAGGGAGCGCAACATTATTCGCGCCTCTCAGACAGCCCTCCAATTGCTGCGAAGGCTTATCATGCAGGAATAGTCAACCTTTCAATAATTTTTATAATGAATAAGAAAATATTACTTGCAGTTCTGATTTTTGCGGTTATCATTGCTGCGCTGGCATTGGTACCGGTCATTTTCAGGGATGCGCTGCTTGAAAAGACAAAAACAACGATCAGCAAAAACCTGAAGGCCAACATTGGGTTCGAAGAGTTCCGGCTGTCACTGATCCGTCATTTCCCCAAAGCCGGGCTTTCGCTGAAGAATGTGGTGATCACCGGCAAAGATGAATTCGCCGGCGACACCCTCCTCCATATCGGGTCACTCTCAACCAGATTCGGCTTATTCGACCTGCTCAGCCCTGACAACCTGACGCTCAATGAGCTGATTCTGGATCAGGCCACCTTGAAATTACTGGTAAATTCTGGTGAGAAGGCCAATTGGGATATCTTCCCTTCCGAAGACAAAGGCAGCAAGGAGGACGCGAAGGAGGAGGAGAGTTTTGGAATGGAACTCAGCAGAATTGTGGTAAACCATGCCCGGTTCCAATACCTCGATTTCAGTCTTCCGCTTACCATCGGAGCAGAAGACATCAATCTTATCCTGAAAGGGAATATGTATGGCAGCGATACCAAACTCAGGATTGAAGGAGATGCAGCTGAGTTTAACCTTTCCTATGATTCTGTCTCCTACATTTCTCACATCCGGCTTCAGTTACAATCCCTGCTCGACATCAATTTCGACTCGTATGATTTCCGGTTCGGGGAGGGAGAATTGTTGGTCAATGATCTCCCCCTTGCCCTGGATGGCAATTTTTCCCTGCCCGGGGACTCCATGTTGTTCGATCTCCGCTTTGACTCCAAAATTTCCGAAGTAAGTCAGTTTCTGAACCTGGTACCCCCTGGTTATGCCCATTATCTCAAAGATCTACAGGCAAAGGGAGATGCCAGTTTCCAAGGCTCCTTCAAAGGCATCTATTTCGAAGAGGATTATCCTGCACTGAACATCCTTTTCAAGATCAGCAACGGAAATATAAAATATGTAGGTTTGCCTGAAGAAATCAAAAATATTACGGGGAACATCGCTGTTGAAAAACCGCAGGGAGTTTTAAACCTGACGTCTGTGCGCATTTCAGACGCACACGCCGAAATCAGGAACAATCCGGTCAACGGATCCCTCACACTTGGGAATTTGATGGATGACCTTCATTTCAACGGCAGCCTGACGGGAAAGGTGAATTTTGATCATCTGAAAGATGCCATTCCGATGGACAGTGTGCAAATCTCCGGGATTATGGATGTCGATTTGGGTGTCGCAGGGAGGATGTCGGATATCGAAAATAAAAGGTACGAAATGCTTAAAACCGATGGGTTGGTTGCACTCAACAACTTCTCTTTTGAAAGCAATCAGTTGACTATGCCGGTGAAGGTCTCCTCCGGCAAACTTGATTTTGCCCCTGAGAAGGTGAATCT